>JAEXBL010000020.1 GCA_023394015.1 Pseudomonadota bacterium
GCACGCGAGCGGCCACGTGCACGGGCAGGGCGACGATGACCTGCCGCGCCAGCCAGCGCTCGCGCCGGCCGCTGGCGGCGTCGAGCGCGTCCACCGCCACACCGTGCCGATCCGGCGCGATGCGGCCGACCACGCGGCCGGCGCGCAGGCGCTCGCCCAGCGGCGCCGCCAGTTGGTCCGTTAGCCAGCCGTTGCCCTGCGGCCAGGTCAGCACGCCAGCGTCTTCATCCGGCCCGCCCTCGCCCGGCGCGAAAAAGCCGTGCCGGCTGGCGAAGTAGTGGATGCCGGCCCAGGCCGACACGGTGCCGATGCCGGCGCCGTAGTCGTCGCGACAGCAGTAGTCGACGTACCAGCGCAGGTGCGGGTCGGTCAGGCCCTGCCGGCCCAACCATTCATCAAAAACCATGGCATCCAGCGCAAGATGCTCGGGCGCGGGCGGCCAGTTCGATAGGGGCACGGCGTAAGGCGCCGCCCGCTGCGCCGCCGCCACGGCGGCGCCGAAGCGCCGGTACTGCGCCAGCGTGTCCGCGCCCACGCCCTGCACGGGCAGCAGGCCCTCCTGCCATTCGCTGTGGAAGAACAGGCGCTCCTGCGGGCTGTGGCACAGGTGGCGCTCGTCGTAATCCCAGCGCCCGGCCACGCGGCGGCGCAGGCCCAGTTCTTCCAGAAAGTCCCGCACCGCGTGCGCGCCCGCGCCCGGCAGCGGCAGGTAGTGCGCGCCCAGCGGGCAATCGATGCCCAGCACCCGCCCGCCCCGGCTGTTGCCGCCCGCGCTGTCTTCCAGCTCCAGCAACGCGAAGTCGTCGTGCCCCGCCCGCCGCAACGCCCGCGCCGCCGCCAGCCCTGCGATGCCGCCGCCGGCGATCAGGGTGTGGACGCGGTGGGTGGTGTCGGGGGCGCGATCCGACCAGGGCTCGCGCAGCAGGTGGCCGCGCTCGGGGGTGGTGCCGGTGAAGGCACCTTCGATGGCGTCGAGACTGCGCCGGGAGCAGCCGATTAGCAGCGAGCTTCCCATGGCTGCCAACACTGCGCGTCGTCGCGGGGTGTTCACGCGCGGTTCAATAGGAGTAACGGGCCGGCAAAAACGCCAAGCTGAGGATCCCAGTGGGCTGTTTAGTTTTCAACTGATCCCAGTTGCTGCTCTAACGCCTGAGTTAAGCCGCGCTGCGAAGCGGCGTCGGCTTGAACGAATTGTTAGGCACTCTTGGGCTTGCGTTTGAGCTTGAAGACGCCAACGACTTCGACCTCCTCCCAATCTGTCAGGATGCCGATAAGTACAATTCCACCAATAGCTACCGTTAGACCAACAACACTGGCTGCAACAGGGACGGCGGATGTCCCCATAACCCCAACGAGCGCGACAGGCAAGCTAGTCCCCCCGGTTAGTGGGATAAGCGGAATTGCTGCGATGACTAATCCAATCGCGACTGGACCAGCTTTTCGTATTTCTCTAATTGCACGAAGTTGTTTAATCAGCTTTGGATCCTCGACAATAATTTCTGTCGCGTGGCTGCGCAATGCTGTTTTGAGTTCTTCTTTGTTGCGGACAATGGTGCTTGTCACAAGTCCCTCGTGATGGTTGGTGATGGTGCCTAATTTGATTTATCCCTCAGTTGTGGGATAACCCGCCAAATAACGAGTTATCCCACACCCATGTTCGCTCCATCTTACTTGCACCCGCGGTGGAGCGAAAGCAAGCATCCACCGACCCTCGTCACTAATGCACCGACCCTTGGTTCGACAGCCGGTTCACCTCAGCCGGCACGCGGGCCATGCCGGTGGGAAAGCCGATCAGCGGGAACCCGCATGGCATGACGCATTTCAATAGTGATACCGTCCCTGCAGAAACTCCACCCGGTCGGCCTTGACCAGATAAACGCAGCGGTGCTCTTGCGTGATGCGGCGCGACCAGACGTCCGCGCCCAGGTATCTCAGCGGCTCCGGCTTGCCGATGCCGTCGAACGGGTCGCGCAAGGCGGCGCGCATCAGTTCAAGCAAGCGGCGCGCGGTGCGGCGGTCTTGCTCGATCCAATGGTGCAGGTCTTCCAGGAATTCCGGGTGGCACACGGCCACGCGCGTGGTCTTAGCCACTGGCGGCTTCGTCCACCTGACGCTGCAACACGTCGAGGTCGGTCGCCGGCGCGGCCTTGCCGCCGCGCGCGCGGGCCAGCGAGGTCAGCAGGCGTTCGGCATTGGCGGGCGAGCGCAACAGGTGCGCGGTTTCCATCAGGCTGCTGAGTTCGTCGGCCGCGATCATGGCCACATCGCCACCCGAGCGGCGGCGCACGATGACCACGTCGCGGTCGTCCACGGCGCGGTCGAGCAGGCTTTTGAACTGCTCGCGGGCCTGGCTGTAGGTGGTGTGGATGGTGGCGTGGGTCATGGCTGAATTGTACAGTTATCCTGTACGTCAATGCGTGCTATTGATGCACCCGCCCCCACTCCGTTTCATACGTGTGCACCAACACCTGATTCGACAGCCGGTTCACCTCGGCCGGCACGCGGGCCATGTCGGCCGGAAAGTCGAACAGCAGTGGCAGCGTCGGCACGGTTAAAAACCGCAGGCCATCCGGCAGTGCGGCGGGCATTCGCCACGGCCTTCGGCTGGCGATGACGAAGCCCCATTCGCCGAAGCTGGGCACGTGGGCGTGGTAGGGCGCCGTTTGCAAACCCGCCGCTTCGATGGTCTGCACCACGGTCCAGAAGCTGTGGCGCGCGACCAGCGGCGAGGTGGTCTGCACCACGGTGTAGCCGCTGGCGGCCAGGCGCTGCTCCAGCAGGGCGTAGAAGCTCAGGGTGTAGAGCTTGCCGATGTTGAAGTTGGTCGGGTCGGGAAAGTCGACCACGATGACGTCGAAGAACTCCGTCGATTCTTCCAGCCACTTGAAGGCATCGGTGTTGACGACCTGCACCTTGGGCGAGGCCAGCGCGCCGCCGTTGAGCGCGGCCAGCGTGGGGTGGCGCGAGAACAGCGCGGTCATGGCCGGGTCCAGCTCGACCAGGGTGACGCTTTCCACGCTGGGGTATTTGAGGATTTCGCGCACGGCCATGCCGTCGCCGCCGCCGAGCACGGCGACTTTTTTCGGCGCGCTGTGGGCGGCCATGGCCGGGTGGACCAGCGCCTCGTGGTAGCGGTATTCGTCGCGCTCGGCGAATTGCAGGTTGCCGTTGAGAAACAGCCGGTGGCCCGGCCGCCCCTCGCCCGGCGCATGGGTGACGACGATGCGCTGGTAGGGCGTGCTTTGCGCGAACACGATGTGGCCTTCGTACAGCCGGTCCTCGGCCAGCGTGGTGATCTGCCCGGCGCCCGCCAGGCCCGCGCCCAGCAGCGCCAGCGTGAGCGCGCAGGCCACGGCGTGGGCGCCCCAGTGGCGCAGCTCGTGCCGGCACAGCCCCAGCGCCCACACCGCCCCCGCCGCGTTGAGCAGGCCGAACAGCAGGCCGGTGCGGATCAAGCCGAGCCGCGGCACCAGGATGAGCGGGAAGGCCAGCGACACCGCCAGCGCGCCCAAGTAGTCGAAGGTGAGCACCTGCGACACCAGCTCCTTGAGCTGCACGTTGCGCCGCAGGATGCGCATGACCAGCGGTATCTCCAGCCCCACCAGCGTGCCCACGCCCAGCACCAGCGCGTAGAGCAGAAAGCGGAAGGCGCCGGGCGCGTAGGCGTTGGCCAGGAACAGCGCCACCGGCAGCAGCCCGCCGGCCAGCGCCACCAACAGCTCGATGCGCAGAAAGTGCGCCGGCAACTGGCGCTCGAAAAAGCGCGACAAATAGCTGCCGATGCCCATGGCGAACAGGTAGCTGCCGATGATGGTGCTGAATTGCAGCACCGAATCGCCCAGCACGTAGCTGGCGATGGCCGCAGCTGCCAGCTCGTACAGCAGGCCGCAGGCGGCGACGACGAACACGCTGGCCAGCAGCGCCACCTCCACCGGGTGCGGGCGGCGGCGCGGCGCGGTGGCGTCGATCGGCGGCGGGTGGATAGGGTCGGGGGCAGTGGCGGCGGGCACGATGGCGCCACTGTAGCGCGGGCCCGGGGGCGTCAGCCCCTGGGTACGGGCGGCATCAGGAGGCGCTGCCGCTACTCGGGGTCGGCAGGCGCCGCAGGCGTGGCGGATGCGCCGTCACCGGCGCGGCAACCTCAACGCATCATGTTGTTCTTGATGCGCGCCAGGGCGATCATCAGCGCGCCGGCGCCCAGGGTCTTCACCAGCTCGGGGTGCTCGGCGTAGAAGTTGCTCATGCGCTCGAACACGCCCGGCTCGTCGGCGTTGCGGGCGGTGGTGACCACGTCGCGCACCTGAGCGGGGGTGATTTGCGTGGCCTTGTCCACCGGCACCACGGGCGCGTCGGGGCCTTCGTGGCCGGCCAGCGCACCGCCGGCCACGCCCGCCAGCGCGCCGGGGCCGAGCTTTTCAACCAGGGTGTTCAGGATGTCGGCGCGCTCCTGCGGCGAGGCCTGCTCGAACATGTCGGCCACGATCTGCGACAGCTGCGGCGTCTCCTTGGAGCGCAGCGCCTCGGCCACGCCGCTGCGCAAGGTGTCACGCGGCGCCTCGCGCGCCACCTGGTCGATCTGGTGCGGCTGGGGCGTGGTGGCGCTGTTCACGATCTGCTGCAGCACGTCGAAGATGGACATGGGGATCTCCTTTCGTAGACAAACGGTGGCATCGGCGCGGCGCCTGGCCGGCCCGCGCAGGCTGGCATCGGTGTATCGCAGGCCATGGTAGCCGCGCCCGGCCTGCGCCCGTGTGACGGCGCGGCAAGTCGCGGCCTTGTCCGACAACGGCAGCGGCCGCGCCGGCGTGCTCAGCTGATCGCCGCCGCCACGATGAGCGACACGCCCAGGCACATGGCGGCCACCACCAGCGCCAGGGCGCGGTTCTGCTTCTCGACGATCTCGGCCCACAGGTTGTAGGGCGTGAGCTTGTCGATGATCAGAAAGCACAGCCAGAAGATCAGCACGCCGATCAGCGCGTACACGATCGAGCCGGCGAACGCCGCCGGCCGCAGCCATTCAATGTCCATCACAACCTCCATCAGGAAAACTCATTTGTGGCCCCCGCCCGCGGTGTAGCCGCCGAACGATCCGCCGCCCGATCGCGCGCTGCCCGCGCTGCAATTCTGGGTGCGCGGGTCGCACTGCGCGCAGCGACCAAGCAGGAACAGGATGAAGACCAGCGCCAGCACCAGCAGCACGACGGTGCCGATGCCCACGCGCGGCGTGGCGCTGAGCGGGTGGGCGTCCAGCGCCTTCGGGTCGCTGAGCCTGAAGGCCGCCGCCACCGCCTGCGCGCTGATCTTCCGGCCGCCCGACCAGGTGATCTCGCCGTCGCCCTGCTCGCTCGACAGCAGCTGCTCGCCCGCTGCGTAGTCGCGGTTCTGCGTGACCTGGCCGCGCCGCACCTGCCAGTAGAACTCGCCCAGCACCTCGGTGGTCTCGGCGCGGTAGGCCCATTCCTGGGTGTAGCTGACGTGGTCGTACACCGCGCGCGTGCCGCCCGACAGCAGGCGCGGCGCGCCGGTGAGCGGGCGCACCCGGCTCCAGCCGTCCTCGGTGTTGACCAGAAAGCTGAAGCCGTGGGTGGCGTTGTAGAGCAGGTACTCCTCCCAGGCAAAGCTCTCGTCGTCGTCCGGGGCGCGGCCGCGCCGGCGCTGAAAGCCCACCACCTGCCAGTCGGCCCCGTCGAAGCGGCCCACGCTGCCGAGCGCGATCAGCGGCTGCGCCGGCGCGCGCTGCACGGCATGGCGCAGCTCGCCGCCGACGCCGTCGCTGACGTCGATCAGGCTGTGGCACTGGCCGCAGGTCAGGCTTTTCGTGCTGTCCAGCTGCGGCGCCACCGGCGCACCGCAGTGCGGACAGGCGAACTGGCGGCCGCTGGTCTCGCGCGCCGCCTCGTCCTTCAGGCCCGTGAGCGCCAGATCGGCGAGCTGCACCGCGCGACCCTCGGTCAGCGTGGGCGGCGCGCTGCCG
>JAEXBL010000343.1 GCA_023394015.1 Pseudomonadota bacterium
GCTGGGCGGCGCGGCCACACGGGGCGTCGCCCTGGCTGCACGAGGAGGTGGCGCGGCGCATGGCCGAGCGGCTGGCGGTGATCCGCCTGCCGGTGCAGGCCTGGGCGCATTGGGAGCCGGTGCGCGGCGGCCTGGCCGGGCACGATCTGGTGGCGGCGCATTACCCCGGTGCGCCGTGCTTTCGCGTGCTGCCGCACAGGGGCCAGGCCCCGGCAGCGCCCAGAAAGGAAGCCGGCGGCTGGTGGCGCAGGCTCACCGGCCAGCGCGCGGCCGACCTGACCGTGGCGCGCCCGCCGGATGCGGCGGTGCAGCTGGTGTGGGCCAACATGCTGGCCCACCACAGCGCCGACCCGGCGGCGCTGCTGGCCGACTGGCACCGCGCGCTGGCGGTTCATGGCTTCGTGATGTTCTCCTGCCTGGGGCCCGACACCCTGAAGGAGCTGCGCGGCCTGTACGCGCGCCAAGGCTGGCCGCCGCCCGCGCACGCCTTCACCGACATGCACGACTGGGGCGACCAACTGGTGGCGGCCGGCTTTGCCGAGCCGGTGATGGACATGGAGCTGATCACGCTCACCTTTGCCTCGCCGCAGCGCCTGCTGGCCGAGCTGCGCGAGCTGGGGCGCAACCTGCACGTGGAGCGCTTTGGCGCCCTGCGTTCGCGCGCCTGGCGCCAGCGGCTGGAGGCGGCGATGGCGGCGCAGCTGGGCGGCCCCGATGGCGGGCAGCCGCTGTCGCTGAGCTTCGAGATCATCTACGGCCACGCCGTGAAGGCGCAGCCACGCCACGCGCTGAAGGCCGAAACCGCTATCGGCATCGACGAGATGCGGGCGTCGTTGAGGCAGCGCAACAAGAATCCGCACTCTCTTTGAGATTTATCAAGGCGGGCCGGCGGTTCAGCTACACTCGTTCGCACTTGCGCGGCGCGTTCGTGCGCTTAGCGTAAATCCGGAGGGTCTTGCCTTGCAGGAAGCGGCAGCATATCGGTTGGCGCAAGTCAGCGGTCACACGCTGGCCTGGCACCTCAGGCGCAACTGCAGTGTCACGCCGCGCCAACTGGGCGGCATCTACGCCGGGCTGTGCCTGGTGTCGCTGGGCATCGGGGTTGGCTTCTGGTGGCTGGGCGCCAAGCTGGTGCTGGGCTTTGCCGGGCTGGAGCTGTTGGCCGTGGGCGCGGGGTTTCTGATGTATGCCCGGCACGCGGCCGATGGCGAGACCGTGTCGCTGCAAGGCGGCCGGTTGGTGGTGGAGAGGGAGTACGCCGGCAGGCGGGAGAAGGTGGAGTTCGGCTGTGCGCATGTCCGCATCGCGCCGCTGGCCAGCGAGCAGAGCCTGATCGAGGTGATGGCGCATGGGCGGCGAGTGGGCATCGGGCGGCACCTGCGGCCGGAGTGGCGGCCGGTGCTGGCCGGGGAGATGCGCAGGGCCTTGGTGGCGGCGGGGTCGCCGCCATGGCGCTGATCGGGAAGTGAATATGGTTGAAGCGGTAAACAACGTGGGCACGATGAAAAGCATTGCAAACAAGCTGTCCGGCGTGCCGGGCCAGGCGGCCATCTGGGGCGCCGCATGGATGATGGCCGGCACCGCGCACGCGGCGCGGGTGAACGACTTGCCGGGTGGCCCGGCGGTGAACCAGCTCAACCTGCACCCACCGGTGACCAAGATCGCCGAGGCGCAGCACAGCCTGCACTGGATGCTGCTGATCATCTGCACGATCATCTTCGTGCTGGTGTTCGGGGTGATGTTCTATTCCATCTGGAAGCACCGCAAGTCGCGCGGCCATGAGGCTGCGACCTTCCACGAATCGGTGGCGGTGGAGGTGGCCTGGACCGTGGTGCCCTTCCTCATTGTCATCGGCATCGCGCTGCCGGCCACCAAGGTGGTGGTGGCGCAGAAGGACACCACCAACGCCGACCTCACCATCAAGGCCACCGGCTACCAGTGGAAGTGGGGCTACGACTACATCAACGGCGAGGGCGCGGGCATTGCCTTTTTGTCCACGCTGGACTCGTCGCACCGCGCCATGTCGGACGCCGGCAAGCCCGCCGGTGACGACTACCTGCTGCGCGTGGACAACCCGATGGTGGTGCCGGTGGGCAAGAAGGTGCGCATCATCACCACCGCCAACGACGTGATCCACTCGTGGATGGTGCCGGCCTTCGGCGTCAAGCAGGACGCCATCCCCGGCTTCGTGCGCGACACCTGGTTCCGCGCCGAGCAGACGGGCGACTTCTACGGCCAGTGCGCCGAGCTGTGCGGCAAGGAGCACGCCTACATGCCCATCCACGTGAAGGTGCTGCCGCAAAGCGAGTACACCGCCTGGGTCGAGCAGGAGCAAAAGCGCATGGCCGCGCTGGCCGACGACCCGGACAAGGAATGGACACTGCCCGAGCTGGTGGCGCGCGGCCAGAAGGTCTACGCCGCCAACTGCGCCGCCTGCCACCTGGAAAGCGGCAAGGGCGGTGGCGCCATCAAGCCGCTGGACGGCAGCCAGGTGGTGCTGAACGACCCGGCCGAGCAGATGCGGGTGCTGCTGGAAGGTCGCAACAACGGCGCCATGCCGTCGTGGAAGCAGCTGTCCGACGTGGAGCTGGCGGCCGTGGCCACCTTCAGCAAGAACCAGTGGACCAACCAGACCGGCAAGCTGATCCAGCCGGCGGCCTTCAAGGCGGCGCGCGCGGGGCAGTTCCCCGAAGGGGCCGCCGCGGCCGCGCCCGCCGCCCCGGCGGCGCCTGCCACGCCGGCGCCCACCACTGAAGCGGCGCCGGACGGCATGCCGTTCCAGGTGTTCTTTGCCAGCGGTGAAAGCGCGCTGGACGCCCAGGCCGCCGATACCGTGAAGGCCGCCGTGGACTACCTGAAGGCCCACCCCGAGGTGAACGTGGCGCTGTCCGGCTTCGTCGATGCCACCGGCAACGCCGACGCCAACGCCGAACTGGCCAAGAACCGGGCGCAGGCGGTGCGCCAGGCGCTGCAGGCCGCCGGCATTGCCGACGAGCGCATCGAGTTGCGCAAGCCCGAAGTCATCACCGCCGGCCAGGGTGCCGACCAGGCCGCCCGCCGCGTCGACATCGGCGCCGTCAGCTGAGCCGTTGTTTCCAGATTCCAGAGATTGACCCCGGAGAGTCCTCCATGAGCGCCGTACTTCCCACCCCGCACACCGGTCCCCACGACCACGCGCACGACGACCACCACCACGCCGCGCCGACCGGCTGGCGCCGCTGGGTGTTCGCCACCAACCACAAGGACATCGGCACGCTGTACCTGCTGTTCTCGTTCACCATGCTGATGATCGGGGGCTTTCTGGCGCTGCTGATCCGTGCCGAGTTGTTCCAGCCCGGCCTGCAGGTGGTCAACCCCGAGCTGTTCAACCAGCTCACCACCATGCACGGGCTGATCATGGTGTTCGGCGCCATCATGCCGGCCTTCGTGGGCTTTGCGAACTGGATGCTGCCGCTGCAGATCGGCGCCAGCGACATGGCGTTCGC
>JAEXBL010000093.1 GCA_023394015.1 Pseudomonadota bacterium
AGTCCAGATCGCTCCGGATGACGACAACGTTCGTTACTTCCACGCAGTTGCCCAAGGAAAGACCCCAACGACACAGCCGCGAGCAATTGTGTCGACACTGTTCGACGACTACGCACCCAAGTTCGACATGCATCTCGTGCGTGCCCTGCAGTACAAAGTGCCGGAACGCACGGCCCAAATCCTGAATGGGTTCTATCCCGACCGGCAGTTCAATCTACTGGATCTAGGGTGTGGCACCGGCCTTTTGGGGGTTTACCTGGGTCCCATCAACGGATTCATCATCGGGGTTGATCTATCGAAGAAGATGATCGCTGAGGCGGCTCGACACAACATTTACGCACGCTTTTACAACGTCAACGTGCTAGATGCGCTTCGTGACACGCCCGCTTCGCACTACGAGGTTATTACGTGCCTGGACGTGCTGGTGTATGTAGGCGATCTGGCGCCCGTCATTCCCAACGCGTTGCGCATCCTTAAGCCGGGCGGCCACTTCATCTTCTCCTGCGAAGCCGCGGGTGAAGACGAGGCCGACCTCGTCATGCGCCCCAGCCAGCGCTACGCCCACAAAGCCTCGCACGTCGAGCGCCTGTGCCGTGAGGCGGGCTTCGACGACGTGCGCATCGAACATCTGCCTGCGCTGCGCATGGAGAACAATGAGCCGCTGCCAGGCTTCCTCGTCGTCGCCCACAAGCCTGCGACTGCCTGACGCCAGCCCATGCTCCGCTTCGAGCTGCTGACGACCGACGGCGCCAGCCATGCGCGGCGTGGGCGGCTGACGCTGAACCACGGCGTGGTCGAGACGCCGATCTTCATGCCCGTGGGCACGTATGGCACCGTCAAGGGCGTGATGCCGCGCAGCCTGCATGAGATGGGCGCGCAGATCATTCTGGGCAACACTTTTCACCTCTGGATGCGGCCGGGGCTGGACATCGTGCAGTCGTTCGGCGGCCTGCACGGCTTCGAGCAGTGGCACAAGCCGATCCTGACCGACTCGGGCGGCTTTCAGGTCTGGTCGCTGGGCGAGATGCGCAAGATCAGCGAAGAGGGCGTGAAGTTCGCGAGCCCCGTCAACGGCGACCGGCTGTTTCTCACGCCCGAGATCAGCATGCAGATCCAGACCGTGCTGAACAGCGACATCGTCATGCAGTTCGACGAATGCACGCCGTACGAAACCCAGGGCCACATCACCACCGAGCGCGAGGCGCGGGCCAGCATGGAACTGTCGCTGCGCTGGGCGCGGCGCTGCCAGGCCGAGTTCGCGCGGCTGGAAAACCCCAACGCCCTGTTCGGCATCGTGCAGGGCGGCATGTTCGAGCACCTGCGGCAGGAGTCGCTGGAGCAGCTGGTGGCCATGGACCTGCCCGGCTACGCCGTCGGCGGCGTCAGCGTCGGCGAGCCGAAAGAGGACATGCGGCGCATCACCGCCCACACGCCGCACCGCCTGCCGGCGCACAAGCCGCGCTACCTGATGGGCGTGGGCACGCCCGAAGACCTGGTGTTCGGCGTGCAGCACGGCGTGGACATGTTCGACTGCGTGATGCCCACGCGCAACGCGCGCAACGGCCACTTGTTCACCCGCTACGGCGACCTGAAGATCCGCAACGCGCGCCACAAGAACGACCCGCGCCCCATCGACGAAAGCTGCACCTGCTACGCCTGCGCCGGCAGTGCCGGCGTGGCCTGGGCCGATGGCGGACGCGACGGCTTCAGCCGCGCCTACCTGCACCATCTGGAGCGCTGCGGCGAGATGCTCGGCCCCATGCTGGCCACCGTGCACAACCTGCACTACTACCTGAAGCTGATGGCCGAGGTGCGCGCGGCGCTGGAGGCGGGGCAGTTCAGCGCCTTTGCCGCGCAGTTCGCCGCCGACCGCGCGCGCGGTGTGTAGCGCGCCGGCACCCATCAATTGAAAAGCAGGCAGGCGCACGCGGCCACGTCCGACGCGGGCGCCGCCGTGCTTGCGGCATGATCGCGCGATGCGTTTTTCTGCACCCCTTCGCTCCATGTTCCTCACCTGGCGCACACCGGCCGCATGGCTGTGTCTACTCTGCCTGCTGGCCAGCGGGCTGGCCACACTGCCCGCACGCGCGCAAGACCCCGGCGCGCTGATCGGCGTGCTGAACCAGAAGGCGCGCGCCGCCAGCGACGCCGCCCCGGCCCCGGCGCCGGCCAACGCCAAGCTGGTGCAACAGGCCGAGCGCGCCACGCAGAAGGACGACGAGCGCATCCTGGCCGAAGTCACTGCGCGACTGTCACGCAACGCCGCCTTCCGCGCCATCACGCCGGCGGTGCAGGCGGGCGTGGCCACGCTCAGTGGCAGCGTCCCCGACAACGAGGCGCGCCAGCTTGCCACCAAGGTGGTTGGCGCCGTCAACGGCGTGGTGGCAGTCGAGAACCAGCTCACCCTGGCCGCCGACTTCGGCCTGCGCCTGCACGAGACCTGGGAGCTGCTCAAGGACCGCGCCGCGCGCGCCGTGGCCGCCATCCCGCTGCTGCTGCTGGCCGTCGTCGCGGTCATGCTGATGCACTGGCTGGGCGGCTGGCTGGCGCGGCACCTGCACGTGGTACGGCTCGACAGCCGCAACCCGTTCCTCGGCACCGTCATCCGGCGCGGCGTGCGTGCGGTCTTCCTGCTTATCGGCGTGCTGATCGCGCTCGACCTGCTGGGCGCCACCGCGCTGGTCACCGCCGTGCTCGGCTCGGCCGGGGTGGTCGGCATCGTGGTCGGCTTCGCCTTCCGCGACATGGCCGAGAACTACCTCTCGGGTGTTCTGCTCAGCCTCAAGCGCCCGTTCGAACCCGGCGACTACGTGCGCATCGACAGCCATGAAGGCCGCGTGGTGTCGCTGTCCACCCGCGCCACCGTGCTGATGACGCTGGACGGCAACCAGCTGCGCCTGCCCAACGCCATGGTGTTCAAGGGCGTCATCCTCAACTTCACGCACAACCCCAGGCGGCGCTTCAGCTTCAAGCTCGGCGTGTCGTACGGTGAGGACCTGCGCCGCGCGCAAGACCTGGGCGTGGAGACCATGGCCGCCATGCAGGGCGTGCTGGCCGATCCCGGCCCCAGCGCGGCCATCGACGTGGTGGCCGACTCGTCCGTCACCATCAACTACTTCGCCTGGGTGGACCAGCGACAGACCGACTTCCACAAGGCCCGCAGCGAGGCCATCCGCCTGGTCAAGACCGCGCTGGAAGAAGCCGGCATGGACCTGCCCGAGCCCACCTACCGCGTGCAGTGGGTGGCCACCCCGGGTGTCCCCGGGCCTGCCAACGCCGACACCCCGCCCCCGCTGCCCGCCGCCGCACCCGCCGCCCCGGCCCCCGAGCCCGCCCGCCCGGTCGACCCCGAGGCCCTGGCCCGCACCCAGGCCGACGTCTCGCCCAACACCGAGCTCGACGAGCAGATCGCCCAGGAGCGCGCCCGCAAGGCCGACCAGGACATGCTGCGCACGCCGGGCGGCAAGGCCGACTGACCTGCCGCATCAAGCCGCGCACCTGCGCAGGTGCTGGCAGCGCCGGCAGCCATCACCCATCCACCCGCCGCACCTCGCCCGCCAGCTGCGCGCGCGGCAGCCAGGCCAGCACGGAATCGGCGGTAACGGTGTCGATGCGGTCGGCAAAGCGCTGCGCATTGGGGTGGTCGTCGAAGGCCACGTTGCCGGCGGCGATGCGCCCGCCCAGGCGCGTGAGGGCGCCGATGCGCAGGGTGGCCGGGCGGTAGTCCTTCAGCCGCAGCCAGGCCTGGGCCTGCTCGCGCCGCAGCGGGCCGCCTTCGGCGGCCAGCGCCAGGGTCTCGATGGCCCACTGGTTGCTTTGCTGGTAGCGCGTGCCCCAGGCGTAGCTGACCATGCTGTAGCGGCGCTGGTGCAGCGTGCCCGCGCGGCGGTTGTCCTGCAGCAGGAGCCAGAGCGCGTGCTGCAGCGCCGGCGCGGGCGCCAGCCAGGCGGCTTCGTAGCGCCACAGGTCGTCCAGAAAGAACTCGCCCAGGCCCTGGCGGGTGAGGATGGACTGGTCGGTGCCGCATTCGTTGAGCTTGTGCACCACGCGCCACGGGCCTTCGGGCGTCTTGTAGGCCCAGGCGAGGTGCGAGAAGTGCTGGCCGTACTTGCGCAGGTCCTGCCCGGCGCGCGCCAGCAGCACCACCCGCGTGCCGTCGCGGTCGTGGGTGGCGTCCAGCGCGCTGGCGGTGCGCTGGGCCAGATTCAGGCCGCGCTCGATGACGCGCACCGTGGGCCTGGCCGCGTCGCAGCGCTGGCCGGCATGGACAGCGGCAGCGCCCACCAGCAAGGCGCCGGCAGCGATAAAAAATGCATTGAAACGAAATCGCATGGCGCACCTCGTCAAAGAATCTGCTCGTTGTAGAGCAGCGCGCGGCCGATGGCGTTGGGGATGAAGCACAGCAGCTCGCCCGCCGCCGACAGGATGACGCCGCTGGCGATGACGGTGGTGACCACGCTGGCCCCCACGCTGAGCGCGATGCCGCCGGCCGCGGCGGCGCCCAGCTCGATGCTGGCCGTGGCGGCGTCGCTGGCGCGCTCCAGCACGATGACGGTGCCGCGCGCCGAGGCTTCCACCGCCTTCACCGTGAGCACCGCGCCGCTCACGGCC
>JAEXBL010000094.1 GCA_023394015.1 Pseudomonadota bacterium
GGGGCCCGCGGCGCGAGCGCGTGGGGTGCGTGGGTGCGCGCGCGCGCTGATCCTGGCGGCCGGCCGGGGCGAGCGCATGCGCCCGCTCACCGACAGCTGCCCCAAGCCGCTGCTGGCGGTGCGCGGCCAGCCGCTGCTGCAGTGGTGGGTGGATGCGCTGCGGCGCGGCGGGGTGCGCGACATCGTCATCAACACCGCCTGGCTGGGCGAGCAGATCGAGGCCCATTTCGGCCGCCAGCGTCTGCCCGATGGGCCCGAGCAGCCCGCAATCGGCGAGCCGGCGCCGATCCGCTTCTCGCCCGAGGGGCGCGACTTCGGCTACGCGCTGGAGACGGCCGGCGGCATCGTCCGCGCGCTGCCGCTGCTGGCGCCGCGCGCGGACGACGTGTTCTGGGTGATGGCCGGCGACATCTTCGCGCCCGGCTTCGTGCCCGGCCCCGAGGCCGCGCAGCGCTTTGCCGCCAGCGGCCGGCTGGCGCATTTGTGGCTGGTGCCCAACCCGCCACACCACCCGCAGGGCGACTTCGCCATCGGCGCCGATGGCCTGGCGCTGAACGAGGCGCCGCCCGGCGGCGGGCGCCACACCTTCAGCACCATCGCGCTGTATCGCCGCGCCTTGTTCGAGCCGCCTTGGTGCGACATCCTGCCCGGCAACCCGCAGGGCACGGCCGCCCCGCTGGCACCGCTGCTGCGCCGCGCCATCGCGGCGGGCCAGATCAGCGCCGAACTGTATGCCGGCGCCTGGACCGATGTGGGTACGCCCGAGCGGCTGGCCGAGCTGAACGCCGCCGGCTGAGGCGCCAGCGGCCTTGCGGCCTCAGTTCGCCTTCTTGTCGCCCAGCCAGTCCAGCAGGTCCAGCAGGCGCTGCTGCGAATCGGTGTCGAAGCCTCTCAGGCCGATGGCGGCCAGGGCCTTGCTGCCGGCCTCGGTCTTGGCCAGGGCCGACAGTTCGGCGCCCAGTTGCTGCACCTTGTCGGCCGGAATCTTGGCACCCGCGATCAGCGGCAGGTAGGGCTGCGGGCGGCTCTTGTGCAGCACGCGCAGGCCTTCCTTTTGCAGCCGGCCGGCCACGCCGGAATACGAGGCGATGCCGCCGACGTGCGACAAGCCGTTCTTGAGCGCGAACGGGATGGCGCCCTGCTCGCGCACGAAGATCACGTCGTTGGCCGTCAGCGGCAGGCCCTGGTCGCGCAGCTCGGCGGTGCAGAACTTGGTCATGTAGGCCACCTGCTCGGGCATGATGAAGCGCTTGCCCTTCAGCTCGGCCAGGGTCTGGAGCGGGCTGTCTTCCTTGACCACCAGCAGGCAGTGCCCATCGGGCTGGGTGGTGGTGACGGCGTTGTAGCCATAGTCGCGCAGGCCGCGCGCCGGGTAGTCGCTGGGGCGGGCCATCACCAGGTCGAAGCGGGCGTTCTTCATGCCGTCCTCGAGCAGGCGGAAGTCGCGCACGTAGCGCACCGTGACCTTGCGCTCCAGCACGCGCTCCATCACCTCGACCACGGGCCGGTACTTGACGGCCATCTGCTCGTCGGTCACGGCCGAGCCGCCGCCGGAGGTGCCTTCGCTGACGGCGAACAGCAGGTTGGCGGGCGCCTGCGCCCAGGCACTGGCCGCCAGCAGCGTCGTCACACTCAAAACGGCGGCCGCTGCGCGACGGGCAGCTTGATAAATTGACACCATGAAACATTCCCCCGATTTCAGCCATCGCCGCCACGGGGGCGCCAGCCTTTGCCGCCACATCGAGCGGGCGGATGCGAATTGTCACGAGAACATCAGATTAAGTCCATCGTTGTAAATACGTAAAGGCGCGCGCGGCAGCGTTTCCGCCACACCGGGCGTCGCTTGGACGAGGGAGGCGGCTGCAACCGCACAGAAAACGCCGGCGACGCACGGCGCTTCCATGCCATCATCGCGCGATGCCACACACCGACCAGCCCTACGCCGCCCGCCGTGCCCGTGTCGCCGCCGAAATGCAGCGCCTGGGAGGCGACGGCGGCATCGCCATCGTGCCCACGGCGCCGCCGCAGCTGCGCAACCGCGACAGCGAGCACCTGTACCGCCACGACAGCTACTTTTATTACCTGACCGGCTTCACCGAGCCCAACGCCTGGCTGGTGATCACCGCCGATGGCCGCAGCCGGCTGCTTTGCCAGCCCAAGGACCTGGAGCGCGAGATCTGGGACGGCATCCGCCTCGGCCCCGAGGCGGCGCCGGCCGCGCTGGGCGTGGACGAGGCGCATTCGGTGGACGAGGTCGACGCGCTGCTGCCGCAGTGGCTGGAGAACACCCGCGCCGTCTGGTGGCCCTTTGCCACCCACGCCGGACTGGAATCGCGCCTCGACGGCTGGCTGCGCCAGGTGCGCGCCCGGGTGCGCTACGGCGCGCTGGCGCCCGAGGCGCAGCGCGACCTGTGCGGCATCCTGGACGAGATGCGCCTGATCAAGGACGCACACGAGCTGTCCCTCATGCGCCGCGCGGCACGCATCTCGGCTGGCGCCCACGTGCGCGCCATGCAGCGCAGCGCTGCCATGCTGCGCGCCGGGCAGGACGTGCGCGAATACCACCTCGACGCCGAGCTGCTGCACGAGTTCCGCCAGCACGGCGCGCAGGCGCCGGCCTACAACAGCATCGTCGCCGCCGGCGCCAACGCCTGCGTGCTGCACTACCGCGCCGGCGACGCGCCGCTCCGCGATGGCGAGCTGGTGCTGATCGACGCCGGCTGCGAGCTGGACGGCTATGCGTCAGACATCACCCGCACCTTCCCGGCCAACGGCCGCTTCAGCGGCCCGCAGCGCACGTTGTACGAGCTGGTCCTGGCCAGCCAGCAGGCCGCCATCGAGGCGACCAGGCCCGGCGCGCGCTTCACCGACCCGCACGAGGCCACGGTGAAGGTGCTGACGCAGGGCATGCTCGATCTGGGCCTGATCGACAAGGGCCAGCACGGCACGCTGGACGATGCGATTGCCAACCGCGCCTACTTTGCCCACTACATGCACCGCACCGGCCACTGGCTGGGCCTGGACGTGCACGACTGCGGCAGCTACGTCGAGCCGGGCGAGGTCGGCCAGGTGAGCGAGCGGCGCGACCCGCTGTCGGGCGAGCTGATCAAGGACCGGCCGGCGCGCATCCTGCGCCCCGGCATGGTGCTGACCATCGAGCCGGGCCTGTACGTGCGCCCCAGCGAGGGCGTTCCGAAGGAGTTCTGGAACATCGGCATCCGCATCGAGGACGACGCCGTCGTCACCGACACCGGCTGCGAACTGATCACGCGCGAGGTGCCGGTGGCGCCGGACGCCATCGAGGCGCTGATGCGGCCATGAGCGCGGCGGGCCGCGCCCTTGCGCGCAGCCCGCAGCGCTCGGCACGGAGAGCCGTCCCATGAGCGAAGTCGCCACCGGGCGCGTGCTGTCGGTCAACGTCGGCCTTGCGCGCCTGCTGCGCGTGGGGCACCGCACGGTGCTGAGCGGGATCCGCAAGTCACCGGTAGAGGGACCGGTGGCGGTCGGCGCGCTGGGGCTGGCCGGCGACGAGCAGGCCGACCTGAGCGTGCACGGCGGCTTGCAAAAGGCGGTGTATGCCTACCCGGTGGAACACCTGCCGTACTGGCAAGCGGCGCGGTGCGTGGGCAGTGCCGAGCTGTTCGAAGGGCTGCTGCCGCCCGGCTTCATGGGCGAGAACCTGAGCGTCCGCGGCCTGCTGGAAACCGAGGTGTGGATCGGCGACACGCTGCATTTCGACGACTCGCCCTGCGTGCTGCGCGTGACCGCGCCGCGCCAGCCCTGCGGCAAGCTCAACGCCGTGATCGGCCTGCGCGATGCGGCCCAGCGCATGGTGCGCGAGGCGCGCTGCGGCTTTTATCTGGCGGTCGACGTGCCGGGCGAGCTGCGCGCCGGGCTGGCGCTGCGGCTTGTGCCCGGGCCGCGCCGCCTGTCGGTGGCCGAGGCCATTCGCGCGCAATGGGCCAAGCACCGCAACGGATAGGCCAGCCGCCCGCCCGTGCGTGACGGGTCATCGTTGAATGCTATTGATTTGGTGGTTTTCAGGCGCCGGCCCGCGGCGCGGCCACAGCGCCGCCAGCCCCTGCAGCATCAGCGCCAGCACCGCGCCGACGGCGGCACTGGCCAGGTGCGCGGCGAACACCACGTTGAAGCCCCAGCCGCTGTCGAAGCCCACCGGCACCGCCCAGCCGCGCTCCAGCGCCAGCTTGACC
>JAEXBL010000151.1 GCA_023394015.1 Pseudomonadota bacterium
ACCGTGACCCGGCCGGCGCGCTGGCCCGGCTGGACGAGTTGCCCACCGGCGCCCAGCGTCGCACCGCCGCGCTGCGCATCAAGCTCAAGGCCGCGCGCCAGCACGGCCGCATCGCCGAGGCCATGGACACCGCGCGCCTGCTGGCCAAGCACCGCGCCTTCTCGCCCGAGGCCGCGCGCAGCCTGGTGCGCAGCCTGGCGGCCGAGCTGATTGCCCAGGCGCACGACCCCGACCAGCTGCAGGCGGCGTGGCAGGCACTCGACGCCAGCGAGCGCCACAGCCCCGAGCTGGCGCTGCGGGCCGCCCAGCGCATGCTGGCCCTGGGCGGCGACCACGCCATCGCGCGCGACTGGCTGCGCCCGGTGTGGGACGAGATGCTGGCCCTGCCCGAGTCCTTTTCCGAGGCCCACCGCGTGCGCCTGGCGCGCGTGCTGGAGGCCGGCATGCTCAGCACCGGCGAGCCGTCCGAGCAGCAATGGCTGGCCCGCCTGGACGCCGCCGCGCAGGCCAACCCGCGCGACGCCACCTTGCAGTACCTGGCTGGCATGGCCTGCCGGCACCGCGGCCTGTGGGGCCGCGCGAGCCTGCTGCTGACGCAGGCGACCCGTTCGCTGGACGACGACAGCCTGCGCCGCCAGGCCTGGCGCGCACTGGCCGAGCTGGCCGAGCAGCGCGGCGACGAGGCCGCGGCCGCCGAGGCGTGGAAGCAGGCCGCGGGCATGGCGTCGCTGCGCTGAATGACCGGCGCTGGCGCGCCATGACCCAGGACAAAAAGGCGCCGCGCCTGACGACGCCTTTCGTCAGGGGTCACGCGCTCGTCAGCGCGCGGTCATTCGTCATGGGTTTCGCGCGCTGTGGGCGACCCAAGGTCGCCGGGTGTCAGCGCTCGGCGTCGGCCTCGCGCATCTCGTACCACATGCCGTTGAGGATGGCGAAGGTGGCGGCCAGACCCATGCCGAGGATCCAGGAGAAGTACCACATGGCGGGGGCTCCTTGTCAGTGGTGCAGGGCGCCGGGCCGCCGGCGGGGCGCATGAACGCCCGGGCCGCGGCCCGGGCGAAGGTGGCTCGGTTCAGTACGCATTGGGCGTGTTCTTGACACTTTCCGGCGTGACCTTGCCGCGCAGCACGCGGAACACCCAGGCGGTGTAGAGCAGCACGAGGGGCAGGAAGATCACGGTGGCGATCAGCATCACCCACAGCGTCATGTGGCTGCTGGAGGCGTCCCACAGGGTCAGGCCGGCGGCCGGCACCGAGGACGAGGGCAGCAGGAACGGGAAGGTGGTGAAGCCGACGCCGATGATGATGCCGGTGAGCGACACGGCCGAGCTGACGAAGGCCGCGCCGCCGCGCCGGCCGCGCAGGAAGAAGGCGCAGGCCAGGGTGCCGGCGATGCCCAGCAGGGGCAGCAGCCAGATCCACGGCATCTGCGCGAAGTTCTCCATCCACAGCCCGGCGCCGGTGGACACCTGCTTGCGCAGCGGGTTGGAGGCCATGGCGCCGTCGATGGCCGAGTCCACCCGGTAGCCGGTGACGCCCAGGGCCAGCCAGACGCCGCCCAGCACGTACAGCAGCGCGGCGACCAAGGCCGCCGCGCTGCCGTAGCGGGCCGAGCGCTCGGCGATGGCGCCTTCGGTCTTCATCACCAGCATGGCCGCGCCGTGCGCCACCAGGATGGCCACGCTGACCAGCCCGGCCAGCAGCGCGAACGGCGTCAGCAGGCCGAAGAAGCCGCCGGTGTAGACCGGGCGCAGCTCCGGGGTGAAGTGGAACGGCACGCCCAGCAGCACGTTGCCCACCGCCACGCCGAAGATCAGCGCCGGCACCGCGCCGCCGATGAACAGCGCCCAGTCCCAGGTGCTCTGCCACTTCGGGTCCACCTTGCCGCGGAACTTGAAGCCGACCGGGCGCAGGATGAGCGCGAACAGGATCACGAACATGGCCAGGTAAAAGCCCGAGAAGCTGACCGCGTACAGCGGCGGGAAGGCGGCGAAGATGGCGCCGCCGCCCAGGATCAGCCACACCTGGTTGCCTTCCCAGACCGGGCCGATGGTGTTGACCACCACGCCGCGCTCTTCGGCGCTGTGGGCCACGAAGGGCAGCAGCGTGGCCACGCCCAGGTCGAAGCCGTCCATGATGGCGAAGCCGAGCAGCAGCACGCCCAGCAGCAGCCACCAGATGATCCGCAGGGTGGCGTAGTCGAGTGGAATCAGGTCCATGGTGTCCTCCTCAGGCGGTGGATGCGGCGGTGGAAACGGGGTGCGTCGGCGCCGGCAGCGGCGCCGGCGGGGCCAGCTCGTCCGGGCCCTTGCGCACCATCTTCACCATCAGCTTGACCTCGACGATGGCCAGCGCCGTGTACAGCAGCACGAAGCCCACCAGCGAGATCAGGATGTCGCGCAGCGCCAGCCCCGAGGCGGCGTAGAAGGTGGGCAGCACGCCCTCGATGGCCCAGGGCTGGCGGCCGTATTCGGCCACGAACCAGCCGCATTCGGCGGCGATCCAGGGCAGCGGCAGGCTGTACAGCGCCAGCTTGAGGAACCAGCGCTTCTCGCCCAGGCGGCCGGTGCTGGCCAGCCAGAAGGCCACGGCGAAGAAGGCGATGAAGTAAAAGCCCAGGCCCACCATCAGCCGGAAGGTCCAGAACAGCGGGGCCACGCGCGGCACGGTGTCCATGGCGGCGCGGGAGATTTCCTCCTCGCTGGCGTTGGCGATGTCCTCGCGGTAGCGCTTCAGCAGCAGGGCGTGGCCCAGGTCGGGCCAGTGCTGGTCGAAGGCGGCACGGGCCTCGGCGTCGTCGCGGTTGGCGCGCAGGCGCTCCAGCGCCAGGTAGGCCACCTGGCCGCCGCGGATGCGCTGCTCGGCCAGCTTGACCAGCTCCAGGATGCCGGGAATCGGCTCGCTGAACGAGCGGGTGGCGATGATGCCCATCAGCCACGGCACCTTCAGCTCGAAGCGGTTGGCCTGCGCCTCTTGATCCGGGATGCCGAACAAGGTGAAGCTGGCGGGCGCGGGCTCGGTCTGCCACATGCCCTCGATGGCGGCCAGCTTCATCTTCTGGTGCTCGGTGGTGCCGTAGCCGCTTTCGTCGCCCAGCACCACCACCGACAGCGAGGCCGCCAGGCCGAAGCTGGCCGCCACCGCCATGGAGCGCTTGGCAATGGCGAGGTGCTTGCCGCGCAGCAGATACAGCGCGCTGATCGCCATCACGAAGATGGCGCCCGTGACGTAGCCGGCGCTCACGGTGTGCACGAACTTGGCCTGCGCCACCGGGTTGAAGATGACCGCGGCGAAGTCGGTGATCTCCATGCGCATGGTCTCGGGGTTCATCACCGCGCCCACCGGGTTCTGCATCCAGCCGTTGGCAACCAGGATCCACAGCGCCGAGAAGTTGGCGCCCAGCGCCACCAGCCAGGTCACCACCAGGTGCTGCACCTTGCTCAGGCGGTTCCAGCCGAAGAAGAACAGGCCGATGAAGGTGGCTTCGAGGAAGAAGGCCATCAGCCCCTCAATGGCCAGCGGCGCGCCGAAGATGTCGCCGACGTAATGGCTGTAGTAGGACCAGTTCATGCCGAACTGGAACTCCATCACGATGCCGGTGGCCACGCCCATGGCGAAGTTGATGCCGAACAGCACGCCCCAGAACAGGGTCATGCGCCGCCACACGTCCTTGCCGCTCATGACGTAGATGCTCTCCATGATGGCCATCATCAAGGACAGCCCCAGCGTGAGCGGCACGAACAGGAAGTGGTACATCGCGGTCAGCGCGAACTGCAGACGGGACAGCTCGGTGACAAGCGTATCGGGCATAACAGCCTCCTATGAACAGGAAAGGTGAAAGTGAGCCCCGCCGGCTCGATGCCGGCTGGAGTACTCCCTGATGCCCGGCCAAGCTTACCTGCTTTTGTTTACAAGTACATCTTTTTTATCATCGTCTGCGGATCGGCGTGCTATGGTCGCCGCTGCCACCGCATGGATTTCGCCGCGCCCGCCGCCCCTCGAGACACTGTTTCCAGCGCCCGCCGCCATCTGGGTGCGCTGGCGCAGCCGGGCCGACGCTGGCTGCAGGCCGGCGCCGCGCTGACGACCCTGGGCGGGCTGCTGCTGCTGGCGCAGGCGGGGCTGATCGCCCACATGCTGCAACAGGCGCTGGTCGAGCGCGCGGCGCCCGAGGCGCTGCTGCCCGCCCTGATCGGCCTGGGCGCGGTGCTGGCCGCGCGGGCCGGGCTGGGC
>JAEXBL010000182.1 GCA_023394015.1 Pseudomonadota bacterium
CCTGAGCCCGCCGCGCCCAAGGCCGCCCCTGAACCCGCCCCCGTGCCGGCCGCTGCCGAGGCGCCCAGCGCCGAGGACGAGGCCGCCCGCGCTCGCGAGCAGGAGGAAAGCCGCCGCAAGGCCCTGGCCGAGGCCGAGGCCATCCGCGCCATGATGAGCGCGCCGCGCAAGGTGCTGGTCGCCAAGAAGCCCGAAGAGCGCAAGGCCGACGAGGCCAAGGGCGCCAAGAGCGCCGCGCAGAAGCCGGCCGGCAGCGGCGCCACGGCGCAAAAGGAAGTCAAGTCCGCCAAGCTGTCGTCCAGCTGGGCCGGCGATCCGGCACGCAAGAAGGGCATTCCCACCCGCGGCGACACCAGCGGCGGCGTGGGCCGTGGCGGCTGGCGCAGCGGCCCGCGTGGCGGCCGCCGCGGCGATCGTGATCGCGGCGAGCGCTCGGCGCCGTCGGCACCGGTGGAGCAGCGCGTGCTCGAGGTGCACGTGCCCGAGACCATCACCGTGGCCGAGCTGGCGCACAAGATGGCGGTGAAGGCGTCCGAGGTCATCAAGACGCTGATGAAGATGGGCCAGATGGTCACCATCAACCAGCCGCTGGACCAGGACACGGCCATGATCGTGGTCGAGGAAATGGGCCACACCGCCCTGGTGGCGGCGCTGGACGACCCGGAAGCCTTCACCGACGAGGAAGTGCAGGCGCAGGACGCCGAGGCGCTGCCGCGTCCGCCGGTGGTCACCGTCATGGGCCACGTCGACCACGGCAAGACCTCGCTGCTGGACTACATCCGCCGCGCCAAGGTGGCCGGCGGCGAGGCCGGCGGCATCACCCAGCACATCGGCGCCTACCACGTGGAGACGCCGCGCGGCGTGGTGTCCTTCCTGGATACGCCGGGCCACGAGGCCTTCACCGCCATGCGCCCCCGCGGCGCGCCCGGCACCGGCATCGTGAGACTGGGGGTGGCCGCCGACGACGGCGTGATGCCGCAGACGCGCGAGGCCATCAAGCACGCCAAGGCGGCCGAGGTGCCGATCGTGGTGGCGATCACCAAGTCCGACAAGCCCGAGGCCAACCCCGACAAGGTCAAGGGCGAGCTGGTCAGCGAAGAGGTGGTGCCCGAGGAATTCGGCGGCGACTCGCCCTTCGTCTCGGTCTCCAGCAAGACCGGGCAGGGCATCGACGAACTGCTGGAGCAGGTGCTGCTGCAGGCCGAGATGCTGGAGCTGAAGGCGCCGGTCGAGGCCGCCGCCAAGGGCATCGTCATCGAGGCCAGCCTGGACAAGGGCCGCGGCTCGGTGGCCACGGTGCTGGTGCAGTCCGGCACCCTGAAGGTGGGCGACGTGGTGCTGGCCGGCCAGACCAGCGGCCGCGTGCGCGCCATGCTGGACGAGAACGGCCGCCCGACCAAGGAAGCCGGCCCCTCGATCCCGGTCGAGATCCAGGGCCTGGGCGACGTGCCGCAGGCCGGCGACGACTTCATGGTGCTGGCCGACGAGCGCCGCGCGCGCGAGATTGCCACCTACCGCGCCGGCAAGTTCCGCCACACCAAGCTGGCCAAGCAGCAGGCCGCCAAGCTGGAGAACATGTTCGCCGACATGACGGCGGGCGAGGTCAAGCAGCTGCCCATCATCATCAAGGCCGACGTGCAGGGTTCGCAGGAGGCGCTGTCGCAGTCGCTGATCAAGCTCTCCACCGACGAGGTGAAGGTGCAGCTGGTGTACGCCGGCGTCGGCGGCATCAGCGAGTCCGACATCAACCTGGCCATCGCCTCCGGCGCCGTGGTCATCGGCTTCAACGTGCGCGCCGACGTGGGCGCGCGCAAGCTGGCCGAGGGCAACGACATCGACATCCGCTACTACAGCATCATCTACGACGCCGTGGACGAGCTGAAGACCGCCATGTCCGGCATGCTGGCGCCCGAGCAGAAGGAAGAGGTCATCGGCACCGCCGAGATCCGCACCGTGTTCGTGGCCTCGAAGATCGGCACCGTGGCCGGCTCCTACGTCACCGACGGCGTGGTGCGCCGCGACGCCCACTTCCGCCTGCTGCGCGACAACGTGGTCATCTACACCGGCGAGATCGAATCGGTCAAGCGCATGAAGGACGACGTGCGCGAGGTCAAGGAAGGCTTCGAGTGCGGCATCAAGCTGAAGAACTACAACGACATCAAGGAAGGTGATCAGTTGGAGATCTTCGAGATCAAGGAGATTGCGCGCACGCTCTGACCCCATGACTGCGCTGCGCGCATGACCTCGCCGCTGCGCGGCGTCGATGACAGATGACAAAGGCCGGCCCGTGGCGGCGGCCTCGTCATTTGTCATAGGTCGGCGAAGCCGCCGTCATTCGTCATGGAGATCGTGCCCGTCCATATGGCTCGAAAAAGCAATGTTCCCCACCGCGGCTACCGCGTCGCCGCCCAGATCCAGCGCGATCTGGCGGAGCTGATCGCGCGCGAGCTGAAGGACCCGCGGGTGGGCATGGTCACGCTGAACGCCGTGGAGGTGACGCCCGACTACGCGCACGCCAAGGTGTTCTTCAGCCTGCTCACCGGCGATCCGGCCGAGACCGAGGCCGCGCTGAACCACGCCGCCGGCCACCTGCGCAACGGCCTGTTCAAGCGCCTGCACATCCACACCGTGCCCACGCTGCACTTCATCTTCGACCGTACCACCGAGCGCGCGGCCGACATGAACGCGCTGATCGCCAAGGCGATTGCCTCGCGCTCCAAGGACGACGACACGCCATGACCACGGCTGCTCCTCGTGCACGGGTGCAGCGGCGCCCGGTGCATGGGGTGCTGCTGCTCGACAAGCCGCTCGGCCTGTCCAGCAACCAGGCGCTGCAAAAGGCCAAGTGGCTGCTGCGCGCCGAAAAGGCGGGCCACACCGGCACGCTCGATCCGCTGGCCAGCGGCGTGCTGCCGCTGTGCTTTGGCGCCGCCACCAAGTTCAGCGGCCTGCACCTGGATGCCGACAAGCGCTACGAGGCCACGCTGCAACTGGGCGTGAGCACCACCACCGGCGATGCCGAGGGCGAGGTGATCGAGCGCCGCCCGGTGCCCGTCATCGACGCGGCGCAACTGGAGGCCGTGCGCCAGCGCTTTCTGGGCCGCATCACCCAGGTGCCGCCCATGCACAGCGCGCTGAAGAAGGACGGCAAGGCACTGTACGAGTACGCCCGCGCCGGCATCGAGGTCGAGCGCACGCCGCGCGAGGTGTGGATTCATGCCTTGAACCTGGCGCTAGAGCCTGCGGATCAGGCGCCGAGCGCTATCAAAATAGAAGTGAGCTGCAGCAAGGGCACCTACATCCGCACCCTGGGCGAGGACATCGGCCAGGCCCTGGGCTGCGGCGGCCACCTGACGCGCCTGCGCCGCACCGCCACCGGGCCGTTCACGGCTCAGCAGTGCATCACACTTGAACAACTTGAAGCGCTGGACGAGCCGCAGCGCATCGCGCAGCTCAAGCCCCCCGAGGCGCTGCTGCCCGATCACACCGCCGTCACGCTGGCCGGCGACGATGCGGGGCGTTTCCTGAGCGGCATGCGCCGCCGCGGCCCCTGGCCCGATGCGGCCCAGGTGGCGGTGTTCGGCGAGCAGCCCCGCGCGCTGCTGGGCACCGCCCACATCAAGGCAGGCGAGCTGATTCCCGTGCGCCTGCTCAGCCCGATCGAGATCGGCCAGATCCTGCAAGCTGCGCCGCCCGGCGCGACCGACCACTGAACAAACACCACTGAAGCACCATGAGCCAACCCATTCGCAACATCGCCATCATTGCCCACGTCGACCACGGCAAGACCACCATGGTCGACCAACTGCTGCGTCACAGCGGCACCTTCCGCAGCAACGAGAAGGTGGACGAGCGCGTGATGGACAACGACGCCATCGAGAAAGAGCGCGGCATCACCATCCTGGCCAAGAACTGCGCCGTGTCCTGGCAGGGCACGCACATCAACATCGTCGACACGCCCGGCCACGCCGACTTCGGTGGCGAGGTCGAGCGCGCGCTGTCCATGGTCGATGGCGTGGTGCTGCTGATCGACGCGCAGGAAGGCCCCATGCCGCAGACGCGCTTCGTCACCAAGAAGGCGCTGGCGCTGGGCCTCAAGCCCATCGTCGTCGTCAACAAGGTCGACAAGCCCGGCGCGCGGCCCGACTACGTGATCAACGCCGCGTTCGACCTGTTCGACAAGCTGGGCGCCAGCGACGAGCAGCTCGACTTTCCGGTGGTCTACGCCAGCGGCCTGAACGGCTGGACCTCGCTGACCGAGGGCGAGCCGGGCGAGCAGTGGGGCGACGACATGAGCGCGCTGTTCGAGACCATCGTGACGCACGTGCCGGCGCACCAGGGCGATGCGCAGGCACCGTTGCAGCTGCAGATTTCATCGCTCGACTATTCCACCTTCGTCGGCCGCATCGGCGTGGGCCGCATCAACGCCGGCACGCTCAAGCCCGCCATGGACGTGCTGGTGATGGAAGGCCCCGAGGGCAAGCGCTACAAGGGCCGCGTCAACCAGGTGCTGAAGTTCGAGGGCCTGGAGCGCGTGCAGGCCACCGAGGCCGGCCCAGGCGACATCGTGCTGGTCAACGGCATCGAGGACCTGGGCATCGGCGTCACCCTGACCGACCCGGCCAAGCCGCAGCCGCTGCCCATGCTGCGCATCGACGAGCCGACGCTGACCATGAACTTCTGCGTCAACACCAGCCCGCTGGCCGGGCGCGAGGGCAAGTTCGTCACCAGCCGCCAGCTCTGGGACCGCCTGCAGAAAGAGCTGCAAAGCAACGTCGCCCTGCGCGTGCAGGAGACCGCGCAGGAAGGCGTGTTCGAGGTCTCCGGCCGTGGCGAGCTGCACCTCACGATCCTGCTGGAGAACATGCGCCGCGAAGGCTACGAGCTGGCCGTGGGCAAGCCGCGCGTGGTGTTCAAGGAGGTGGACGGCGAGCGCCACGAGCCGATCGAGCTGCTGACAGTGGACATCGAGGAAGACCACCAGGGCGGCGTGATGCAGGCCCTGGGCGAGCGCAAGGGCGAGCTGGTGCACATGGAAAGCGATGGCCGCGGGCGCGTGCGGCTGGAGTACCGCATTCCGGCGCGCGGTCTGATCGGCTTTCAGAACGAATTCCTCAACCTGACGCGCGGCACGGGCCTGGCCAGCAACATCTTCGACGGCTACGAGCCCTACCGCGGCGAGATCGCCAGCCGCAAGAACGGCGTGCTGGTCAGCATGGACGACGGCGAGATCGTCACCTACGCGCTGGGCAAGCTGGACGACCGCGGCCGCATGTTCGTCAAGCCGGGCGACCCGGTGTACGAGGGCATGATCGTCGGCATCCACAGCCGCGACAACGACATCGTCGTCAACGCCGTGCGCACCAAGCAGCTCACCAACTTCCGTGTCAGCGGCAAGGAAGACGCCATCAAGATCACGCCGCCGATCATCCTGACGCTGGAATACGCGGTCGAGTTCATCGAGGACGACGAACTGGTCGAGATCACCCCCAAGAGCATCCGCCTGCGCAAGCGCTTTCTGAAGGAACACGAGCGCAAGCGCGCCAGCCGCGAGGCCAGCGCCTGAGCGCGGCGCCAGCCATGCACGCCGACCGTCCCGCCTGGTCCCACGCCCGCGCGGCGTGGACGATGGTGCTGGCCACGCTGCTGTGGTCCACCGCCGGCGTGGTGACGCGCCAGCTGCAGGTGGCGCAGGGTTTCGAGGTGACGTTCTGGCGCAGCTTCTTCAACGCCGCGTCGCTGCTCGTGATCCTGCCGCTGTGGCAGGGGCCGGGCGTGTTCGCACGGCTGCCGTGGCGGCGCGGCAGCTTCTGGTTGTCGGGGCTGTGCTGGGCGGTGATGTTCACCGCCTTCATGGTGGCGCTGACCATGACCGGCGTGGCGCGCGTGCTCGTGACGATGGCGCTGGGCCCGCTGCTGACGGCGCTCCTGGCGCGCGTGGTCACCGGGCACCGGCTGCCGGCGCGCACCTGGGCGGCCATCGTGGCGGCGGGCGCCGGCATGGCGTGGATGTTCGCCGGCCAGCTGGGCGGCGCCACCAGCGGCCGCGAGTGGCTGGGCTCGCTGATCGCGCTGGGCGTGCCGATGGCCGCGGCGGTGAACTGGACGGTGGTGCAGCGCAGCCAGGCGCAGGGCGAGCCGATCGACCTGGTGCCGGCGGTGCTGCTGGGCGCGCTGCTGTCTTGCGCCGTCACGCTGCCGCTGGCCTGGCCGTTGCAGGCCAGTGGGCCTGATCTGGGCTGGCTGGCCTTTCTGGGCTTGACGCAACTGGCCATGCCCTGCGTGCTGGCGGTGCTGGCGGCGCGCGTGCTGCCGGCCGCCGAGGTGTCGCTGCTGGGCCTGCTGGAGGTGGTGTTCGGCATTGGCTTGGTGTGGCTGATCGTCGGCGAGGCGCCACGGCCCGAGGTGCAGGCCGGCGGCTCGCTGGTCGTGGGCGCCTTGCTGGCCAATGAATGGCTGGGCTGGCGCGCCGCGCGGCGGGTGCCGGCGGGGGCGGCGGCAACGGCCGAAGAGGCGGCCACCGAGCCCGCACCGCTCGGCCCGGCCTGAGCCCATGGCCGTCGCGCAGGCGACGATTGGCGTGCCGAAACGGTCTGCAGCGCCCTGCCGGTGAGCGCAGGCAGCTATCATTTTCGATATGATGGCCTGAACATCCCGACCCCATCAACAGCATGCGCAACGACATTTCCCAGCCCACCCCTCTCGTCATCACCGAACGCACGCCCGGCGGCCTGGGCCTGATCACGCTGAACCGCCCGCAGGCGCTGAATGCCTTGTCGCTGGCCATGATCCGCGCGCTGACGCAGGCGCTGCGCGCGTGGCAGCACGACGCCGGCGTCAAGGCGGTGGCGATTCGCGGCATGGGCAAGGCCAAGGCGGGCGAGGAGGGCTTTGCGCCCTTTGGCGCCTTCTGCGCCGGCGGCGACATCCGTTTCTTCCACCAGGCGGCGCTGGCGGGCGATGCGGCGCTGGGCGAGTTCTTCACCGAGGAATACGCGCTCAACCACCTGATCCACCGCTACGGCAAGCCCTACATCGCCTTCATGGACGGCATCGTCATGGGCGGCGGCATGGGCTTGAGTCAGGGTGCGGCGCTGCGCGTGGTGACCGAGCGCACCCGGATGGCCATGCCCGAAACCCGCATCGGCCTGTTCCCCGACGTGGGCGGCGGCTGGTTCTTGAGCCGCACGCCGGGCCACCTGGGCGAATACCTGGCGCTCACCGGCCACGTGCTGAAGGGCGATGCCGCGGTGCCCGCCGGGCTGGCCGATGGCTGCGTGGCATCCGCCGAGCTGCCGGCCCTCTGGGAGCACCTGGCCGATACCGCATGGGACAGCGGCATGGCCGTGCAGCATTGGCTAGCGTCGCGTTTTACGGCGGTTGGCGCCGACCAGATCAGCGACAAAAGCCACATCGACCATTTTTTCAGCCTGCCTGGCGTGCCCGCCATCGTGGCCGCCCTGGAGTCGGCCGACAGCGATTGGGCGCGCCACACCGCGGAGGAGCTGCGCACCCGCTCGCCGCTGATGCTGCACGTGACGCTGGAGCAGATTCGCCGCGCGCGCCACATGGGCCTGGCCGACGAGCTGCGCATGGAGCGCGACCTGGTGCACCACTGCTTTCACCTGCGCAGCGGCCGCGACAGCGAGACGGTGGAAGGTATCCGCGCGCTGGCCGTGGACAAGGACCACCAGCCGCGCTGGAACCCCGCGCGCATCGAGGACATCACGCCGGAGATGGTGGCGCCGTTCTTCGTCAGCCCCTGGGCGCCGGCCGCGCACCCGCTGGCGGGGCTTGAGGATTAGCCGGCAGCGGCTGGACCCCTGGCCAATAAAAAAGCCGTGGCATGCCACGGCTTTTTTGCGGTTGGGGCAGGGCGCCCCGTTCACGGCGTCGGTCTTTCAGGGCCTGGCCAGCTTCCAGTTGCCGCCCACGCCGTCACCCAGGCGGTCGCCGGCCTTGGTGTCCTTGGCGTAGTAGTACAGCGGCTTGCCCTTGAAGGCCCACTGCTTGCTGCCGTCGGCGCGGGTGATGATGGTGTAGTCGCCCAGTGGCACGGCGGTCGGGGCCACGCCCAGCGGCGGCCAGTTGGCGGCGCAGGCATCGACGCAGGTGGATTGGCCGCTGCCGGCCACGTCCTTGGCGAACACGTACAGCGTGCGACCGTCGGGGCCGATCAGCGTGCCGTCGGCGGCCTGGGTCAGGGTGCTGGGCTTGGCGCCGGCGGCCGGCGCGCTGGTCTTGGTGCTGGTGCCGCAGGCGGCCAGCAGCGTGGCGGCGGCCAGGGCAGCGGTCAGTGTCTTGAGGTTCATGCGGGGGCTCCTCTTGCGAAGTGGACAACCCGATCAGTGTAGTGCAGCCCTTTGCGCCGGCCGTGTGGGACAACAGGCCGTGTGGCATGACGGCTGAGAGCCCAGCCAAGCCGTGCTTCACTTCAGGCGCTGCTTCATGGCGCGCTCCACCTCGCGCTTGCCCTCGCGTTCCTTGATGGTGTGGCGCTTGTCGTGCGTGGCCTTGCCCTTGGCCAGGGCGATTTCGCACTTCACGCGGCGGTCCTTCCAGTACAGCTTGAGCGGCACCAGGGTGTAGCCCTTTTGCTCCACCTTGCCGATCAGGCGGCGGATTTCGTCGGCCTTCATCAGCAGCTTCTTGGTGCGCGCGGCGTCGGGCCGGATGTGGGTGCTGGCGGTGCCCAGGGGGTTGATCTGGCAGCCGATGACGAACAGCTCGCCGTCGCGGATCACCACATAGCCGTCGGTCAGTTGCGCCTTGCCGGCGCGCAGCGACTTCACCTCCCAGCCTTCCAGCACGATGCCGGCCTCGAAGCGCTCTTCGAAGAAGTAATTGAACGCGGCCTTCTTGTTTTCGGCGATGACCGGGTTCGTGGATTTGCTTTTTTTCGTGGCCATCCGGGACATATGAAGCGCCTGTGGCGCTTTTGCAAGCTCCGCGCAGCGGCATCGGCGTGGCGCCGTGCCTAAAATCGCGGGCAAACGCGCATTTTATGAAATCCGTCCACAAGTCCGTCCTGATCTGGTACACGGCGCAGGAGATGTTCGATCTGGTGATCGACGTCGAGCGCTACCCTGAATTCCTGCCCTGGTGCAGCCACGGCAAGGTGCTGGAGCGCACCGAACTGGGCATGACGGCCGAAGTCGGCATCGCCATCAAGGCCGTGCGCCAGACCTTCGTCACCCGCAACGAGCACGTGCCTGGGCGCGAAGTGCGGCTGCATCTGGTCAAGGGCCCGTTCTCCAAGCTCGAAGGCGTGTGGACCTTCACCCCCGTGGGCGAGAACCAGCGCGCCTGCCGGGTCGATCTGAAGATGGACTACGGCTTTGCCAACCGCCTGCTGGCCACCGTGGTGGGCCCCGTGTTTGACAAGATCGCCAGCAGCTTCGTCGACGCCTTCGTGCAGCGCGCCGAGCAGGTGTACGGCGGCAGCGCGGCGTGAGCGATCGGCTGCACGTCACCGTAGCCTATGCGCCCGCGCCGCGCCAGGTGCACGAGGTGGCGCTGAGCCTGCCTGCGGGCAGCACCGTGCAGGATGCGCTGGCCGCCAGCGGCCTGCTGGCGCAGTTTCCCGACATCGACCTCTCGCCCGGCCACGTTGGCGTATGGGGCCGCAAGACGCCGCTGGAGCGCCCCTTGCGCCAGCGCGACCGGGTCGAGATCTGGCGCCCACTGAGGGTGGACCCCAAGCACGCCCGGCGCGAGCGTTTTGGGCAGCAGGGTGCTCGCGCGCCCGGGCTGTTTGCCAGGCGCGGGCAGGGCGGCAAGCCCACGGCGCGCGGCTGACGCCACCGCACTCTTCATCCAGGCTCGTCGGCTGCTGCGTGGCGGCTTCGCCTCCATCGGCCATCCGGTCTATGTCTAACGGATAGGTCCATAAACCATGCTCCATTGATCAATATAGCTATTTGAGCGTACCATTCATGACGGATGCCAAGGGAGTGCAGTCGGACAAAGAATCCGAACCAGGCTCGGCACTTGATGGAGGCGTTGATCAGGTGCTCCGAGTCCGGGCGACTGTAGGAGCGAGCCATGGGACAGCCTTGGTACAGCAGCGCGTGGCAGGCGCACGCGACGAACGGGCAGGGGCCTTCACTGGCCGCGTCGGCTGCGGTCCATGCTGCGCTGCGCCGTGATCGCAGCGTCCTCCTGGTGGCGCTCACCCTGGCGCTGGGCGCCTGCGTGAGCCAGGCGTCGACGCCGCCGCCGCAGGCCGATGCCAGTTGCCGCCGCGTGGTGCATGCCGATGTGGTGGCCCTCGAGCAGGCCTATGTGCTCAACCGCCATGCAGCCTTCGTGCCGGCGGGCATGCTCTATGCCCTGCGGCACGACGTGGTGCCGGTGGACGCGTCGCGTCCCCTGGGTCCCGGCAACGCCATGCTGCGGCCAGACAAGCGTCCGCGCCCGCTGGTGCTGCGCGTCAATGAAGGCGATTGCCTGCAGGTAGCGTTCGAGAACCTGCTCGACCCCGCGTGGCAGGAGGAGGGTCCCACGCCGCGCGAGATGAACGGCCGCCTGCCGGCGCATGTGGAGGCCAGTGCGGGCGTGCCCACGTCGCGTGAACTTGTTCGAGCGCAGCACATCAGCCTGGACCGGCCGCGTACGCGCACCGCCTCGTTCCACATCACCGGGCTCGAACTGGCGCCCATGCGCGCGGTCGATTGCCCGCTGAACGTGGCCTGCGGCGGCGACGGCAGCAACGTCGGTCTGCCCGAGCAGCGTGGCCTGGTGTTCAACGCCGCCACGCCGGCCGCGGTGCGCGCCGGCTTTCTCGGCTCGCTGGCCAAGCCGGGGCAAAAGGTGATCACGCGGTGGCGCGCGCCCAGGGAGGGCACCTACTTCGCCTATTCCACCGCCGCGCCGGTGGGCGGCGAGGGCGACGGCGGCCAGATCGGCCTGGGCCTGTTCGCCGCGGTGAACGTCGAGCCCGAGGGTTCGCGCTGGTACCGCTCGCAGGTCTCGCACGACGATCTGCAGCGCGCCACCCGCGCCGCGCCACCCGGGCGCCACGCCTACCGCCACATCGACTACGAGGCGCGCCACGACAGCGGTGACCGGGGCCCGATCCTGAACATGCTGGATGGCGACCGCATCGTGCACAGCGATGTCAACGCCATCATCGTGCTGCCCGAAGGCGTGGGCCGCGGCGCCGATGCACCCGCCTGCAAGGACCCGGCCCGGAACATCTTCGGCGGCGGCTGCGGACAGTCGTTTCGCGAGTTCACGGTGGTGCTGCACGACCAGATCCACGCCCGGCAGGCATTTGCCGAGTTGGAAGACCCCAGCCACCCGCTGCACTACCTGAAGGACGGCATGGGCATCAACTACGGTGCCTCGGGCATGGGCTCGGCGGTGCTGTCCACGCCGCTGCAGCGCGGCGTGGGCGTGGCCAGCCAGTGCCCCGAATGTCGCGGCGAGGAGTTCTTCCTCAGCTCCTGGGCCAATGGCGACCCGGCGCTGGTGCTGCGCTGGGACGCCGAGGGCAAGAGGCCCGTGGGCGCGCGCTACAAGGACGACCCCTCCGGCGTGCACCACAGCTACCTGGGCGATGCCGTGCGCTTTCGCAACCTGCACGCGGGGCCCAAGGAAACCCACGTGTTCCACCTGCACGCTCACCAGTGGGTGCTGGACGCGAGCGACCCCGACTCCACCTACCTTGACTCGCAAACCATCGCGCCCGGCGCCACCTTCAGCTACGGCATCGAGTTCGGCGGCTCGGGCAACCGCAACTTCACGCCGGGCGACTCGATCTTCCACTGCCACCTCTACCCGCATTTCGCGCAGGGCATGTGGGAGCTTTGGCGCGTGCACGACGTGTTCGAGGACGGCAACGACCAGGGCCTGTTCAATCCCGCCCGCCCCGCCGGCCCCGACAACAACCCCCGCTGGCGCCGCCTGCCGGATGCCGAGGTGGCCGGCGGCACCGAGTCGCCAGCCGTGGTGCCGATTCCGGGCCAGCCACTGGCGCCGCTGCCTTCGGCCAGCTTTGCCGGCTACCCGTTCTACATTCCCGGCCAGGCCGGCCACCGTCCGCCGCAGCCGCCGTTGGACATGGACGTGGTGGCCGCCGGCTACGACCCGGCATCGGGCGCCGAGCCAGCCGCGGCCGACGTGGTCAGCGGCGGGTTGCCGCGCCACGTGGTCGTGGGTGGCTCGCTGAAGACCGCGCGCACCGACCCGGCCGTGCGCCAGCACGCGCTGTCCACCGGCGGCGAGGCTGCGCAACTGATCGCGCAGCGCGTGGCGCAGCAGGACCCGATTGCGCTGAATGCCTTTGCCGCGGTGTGGGACCAGCTCGAGATCAAGACCTTGCCGCACGCCGGCACGGCCGAGGAGCAGACGGCGATGCGCTTTCATGAGGGCGCTTTGGCGGGTGACGGCCTCACGCCGCGGGCGGCGCCAGCAAGCCATCCCGCCTGGTGGCCGCAGGCCAGGGGTTACGCCACCGAGTTTGCGGCCACCGTGGGCGGGCAGCAGCCGCGCGCCGAGGGCGAGGCGGTGTTCCTGGTCAATGGTCGGCCACCGGCCGCGGGTGCGCCCTATGCCAACCCGTGTCCCGCCAATGCGCCGCGGCGGCGCTACCGGGGCGCCTTCATCCAGACCGAGCTCACCTACAACAAGCACGGCTGGTTCGACCCGCAGGGGCGCATCGTGATCCTCGAGAACGACATCAAGGACATCATCGACGCGGCCACGCGCGTGCGCCTGCCGGAGCCGCTGTTCTTCCGTGCCAACTCGGGCGACTGCATCGATTTCAAGTCGAGCAACTTCGTGCCCTCGGCGCTGAACGCCGACGACTTCCAGGTGTTCACGCCCACCGACACCATCGGCCAGCACATCCACCTGGTCAAGTTCGACGTGACATCCAGCGACGGCTCGGGCAACGGCTGGAACTACGAGGACGGCACCTTCTCGCCCGACGAGGTGCGCGAGCGCATCTTCGCCCACAACCGCCGCGTGGCCAGCACCGGCCAAGGGCAGCGGCGGGCGCCCATGCCGCACCCGCTGTTCCGCCCGGGCGGCGACATCCACACGGCCGCATCGCAAGGCGGCGCCGACCCGCAGGGCCACCGGCGCCTGCTGCAGCAAGGCAGTTGCCCGGCGCAGCGCGCCGGCGAGACAGACGCGCACTACGAGCACCGCCTGCACACCGAGCACCCCTTCTGCGGCGCCCAGCGCACCACCCAGCTCTGGTGGGCCGACCCGATCATCAACCACAAGGGCAAGGACAACACCTTGCGCACCGTGTTCAGCCACGACCACTTCGGCCCCAGCTCGCACCAGCAGCACGGGCTGTATGCCGGTCTGGTGATCGAGCCGGCCAACTCGGTGTGGACCCGGGTGGACGCCCAGGTGTCCGAGGCCGACATGGCGCAGGCAGGCGCCGCCATGGCCAGCGCCGCCGGCAGCCTGGGCTGTGACGGCAGCGCGCCCAGCCGCTCGCCACTGTGCGACAAGCTCATTGGCGGCGCCAACCTGGCGCTCCAGGTGCCCGCTGCCCGCCAGCCCGCGCACGACCCGGTGCTGGGCGTGATCGAGCCACGCGATCCACTGGTGCTGCGCGCCGATGGCGGCCCCACCAGCACCCTGGCCAACATCATCGCGCCGCAGTGCGTGGGCGACAGCGATTCGAACCCCTTGCAACCCGCCTCCGGCCGAGGCGCCGGCGCGTCACCGGCCGCGGCCTGCGCGCCCAGCGACCAGACCCGGCGCGAGTTCGCGCTGGCGATTGCCGACTTCGGCATCGCCTACAACGCCGCGCTGGAGCCCATCAACCCCGAGCCGCGCGGCCCGGAGAGCGGCATGCGCGATCACTCGGCCGTGCGTTTCGGCTACCGGCACGTGGCCGGGCAGCCGGCGCGCCCGCTGGGCATCGCCAGCGAGGATCCCGGCACGCAGCTGGTCAACTACCGGCACGAGCCGCTGCCCTTGCGCATTGCCGATGTCAGCCCGGTCGGCCCCCTCAGCACGCCGGGCGATGCCGAAGCGGCGCTGGGCGGCTTCAGCTACCGCCAGAGCCAGCAGCGCGCGTCTGACGCCGCGCCCTGTGCGGCAGGCGACCAGGATTGCCTGGGCGACATGGCCAATGCCTTCAGCACCGGGGTGCACGCCCGTCGTGACGAGCGCCTGGCCCGGGAGCCGCAGCGGGCGGAAGTCAGCAGCACCACGCGCACGCTGCTGCGTTCGCTGGGGCAGGAGGCGCGGCTCGACCAGGTGCTCGCCGCCATCGAGCAGTGGCGCCGCGACTTCAACTGCGCGCTGTACCGCGCCGAGCTGACCGCGGGCGCCGGCATTCGGTGCCGCCCCGGCATCGCGCGGCAGGAGCCGTGGCGCGAGTTCGGCGACCCCGCCACGCCGGTGCTGCCGGCCTTCGAGGGCGAATCGGTGCAGCTGCGCCTGATCCAGGGGGCGCAGGAGGCACAGCACGTGTTCACCATGAACGGCGTCAAGTGGCACCGCATGCCGAGCGCCAGGGGCTCGGGCTACACCAACGCGCAGCCGGTGGGCATTTCGGAGCACTTCGAGTTCGACCTGGTGGTCAACCCGCTCGACAACTGGCACACCGATTACCTGTACGCCGGCTCGTCGGTGGACCAGTTGTGGGACGGCATGTGGGGCGTGCTGCGGGCCTATGGCCGGCAGGCGGACGCCGCCCAGGCGCCGCCGGACGGCACCCGCGTGGCGGGCACACACGGGCTCGCACTGCTGCCGGGCGCGCCTGAAGTGCCGTCCGGCGCGCGTGCCGGCTCCAACATGGTGTGCACCGCCAACCCCACGGCCTATGCGGCGCGGCGGCAGTTCGACGTGAGCGTGGTCCGCGCCTGCGACCTGGTGGGCGATTGCGCCGGGCAGCGCAGGGGCATCGTCTACAGCGACGCGCAGCGCTTCAACATCCGCGATCCGCAGGCCATCGTCTACGTGCTCAACGCCGAGCGGCTGGCCAATGCCGGTGGCGCCTGGTCGTTCACCACACGCACCAATACCGAGGTGCTGGCCGAGCTGCGCGCGCAGTTCAATCCCGACAACCCGGCCGATCAGCGCCGTGTGATCGAGCCGCTGGTGCTGCGGGCGGCCGCCGGCGAATGCATCGAAGTCGGCGTGCGCAACCACCTGCCGGCGACCAGGCCCTCAGGCTCGCCGAGCGGCGGCACGCTGACCGAGGTGGACGCCTCGCACAACCGGCTGCCGATGATTGCCGACGGGTTCAACATGAACCAGTTTTCCATGTCGGCCAGCGTGGGTCTGTCGATGCCGCGCCTGGCACAGCACCCGCTGTATGCCGATGGCAGCAATGTGGGGCTGAACGGCCAGGTGCGCAGGCTGTCGGAGGGCGGCGCCGCTGCACGGCAACAAGGCTCGCTGGTGCCGCCCTGCCTGGATGGGGCGCCGAATGCACCGCGCTGCAAGGGCAGCAGCATCTGGTGGGCGGGTGATTTCGAGCAGACCAGGCGCCCGCTGGAGCTGGGCGCGCTGCCCATCCGCAGCTTTGGCGATGTGGTCAAGCACCCGGCGCATGGCCTGGCCGGGGCCATGGTGATCGGCCCCGCCGGCTCGGGCGTGTGCGCCGACAACCGCTTTGCCCGCGACGCCAGTGGCCGCGCCCTGCGCCATCCCACGCGCCTCAGCGCCGAAATCTGCGATGCGCAGCAGCGCAAGCTGCATGTGGACCACGTGCTGGTGTTCCAGGATTCGGTGAACGCGCTGCACGGCGATCTGCCGGTGCGCAACCTGTCGGGCGCCGAGGAGCCCGACGACTACGGCATGAAGGCGCTGAACTACCGCACCGATCCCCTGTGGGGCCGGCGCTTCAACGACCCTTCCGTGCCCGCCGGCGAGCGCGCCGAGGCCGACTACAGCGAAGTGCTCAGCTCCGCCCTGGTCAACGGCCGCTGTGCCTCGGGCGTGGCGCCGGTGATGGCCTGGAAGCACCCGTGCGACCCGGAGGCGCCGGTGTTCGAATCGCGTCCGCGCGAAGTCGTGCGCCTGCACCTGGTTCACCCCGGTGGGCACACGCGGCAATACGGCATCGAGGTGGCGGGCCATGCCTTCAACCCCTATCCGTGGTCGGTCGCGTCGGACCGGATTGACGCCGAGGCTGGCTCGTGGCTGCGCGAAGGGGTGCTCAATGGCTTCGGGCCGCACATGGGCACCACGCTGCAGCTTCGTGCCGGGGGCGAGTACGGCGTGCCGCTGGACTACCTGATTCGCAGTCAGGCCAGCTTCGCGTTTGATGGCGGCATCTGGGCGATTCTGCGGGTGCGGCCCCACGGCGCTGCGGCGCGACAAGGAGGTGACTCATGAGTTGCATGATCGAAATGCTGAATGATGGCGCGCTGGACCCCAGCTACATCGTGCAGTGGGGCGACAACGGCGTGGCCAGTGGCGACCCGCTGGACATCTCGACCTGCCGCTTCGTCTACCGTGACGACCCGCAGGCCATCACTGTCGACATCGGGGCCACCACGGTGTACGTCGACCGCGCCAACCGGCCGGGCGCGCTGCTGGGCTTCGAGCGCCAATGTGCGCTGATCCGGGCCGACAACATGCCCGGCGTGGCGCCGGTGCACCTGCTGTTCGACGTGCCGGTCAGTGCGGTCGGCGCCCATGTGAGCGCGGTGGTACCCGACCCGAACGCCCTTGGCAAGGTGTACCACGCGCAGCTCACGGTGGGCTTCGAGGGCGAGTGGCGCCGGCAGACGGTGAGCCTGCCGTTCCGCCTTTCCAACACCGTCGGCACGGCGCCGTTCCTGGCGGCGCAGATCGTGCCGCCGTCGCCCCGCATCACCGACGTGTGGTTCGATGTGCTGGGCGACACCCACGTGACCCCGCCCCCGATCCAGGTGGCCGTCAATGAGCTGCGCTTTCTTGAATGAGGGCTTCGTCCGCTGTGCGGGCCTGCTCGCGGCGCTGCTGGTGTCGGGCGCCAGCCTGGCCGGTGTGCAAAAGGGGCAGGGCAGCGACGCCGGCGTCGAACTGAGCTGGCGCTACGAAACCACGGGCGCACCCGACGAGGGTCTGGGCCGCCTGACGCTGGAGATGCGCGACAGCGCTTCGGGCAGTGCGCTGCGCTATGCCCCCGGCCAGATCGCCGCCTGGCTGCAGCGGCAGCGCCCGTCGCTGTCGGAGGGCGAGTTGGGCTGCACCGACCGGGTGAAGTCCCTGGTGTCGGCCGGTGTGGGCCGGCGTGCCGATGTGGACCTGAACAGCCACCGCCTGATCACGCTCAACAGCGACCGCACGCTGGCCTTCATCAACCCGTTCGTCGGCCTCAACAACGCCAAGCTGGAATCCATCGTCACGCTGCCCGGTGCCGCCCGCAACTGGGTGCACTGGCCTTCGCGCGGCGCGCTGTGGGTGCAGGTGCAGGGCACGCCCGAGCGCCTGCTGGCCATCGACACGCACCGCCGCCGCATCGACCGCAGGTTGGACCTGCCCGCCGGCGCCGACGAGCGGGCCACGCTGGCGGCCGACGAGCGCGCGGCTCGCCTTTGGCTGGCTTTGCCCGCCGTGGGGCGCGTGGCGG
>JAEXBL010000197.1 GCA_023394015.1 Pseudomonadota bacterium
TGACCGAGGAGGCCCGCAACGGCCGCCAGACCAGCCGCCTGCTGGATGCGCTGGCCGGCGTGAAGGGCGCCGACATGGCGCAGGGTTTGGCACTGGATTCGACCGGCAACGTGGCCGCCGGCGGCAAGCTGTACTTTCAGACCACGCCGCTCGATGTCAGCATGCCGGCCGCGCTGCCACCGGGCAAGGCCGACAACCAAATCCTGGGCGTGGTGGCCGCGCTTGAAAAGCAGTACGCCCCGCGCGAAGTGATCCTGGTGTCGAAGGACATCAACATGCGCGTGAAGGCGCGCGCGCTGGGCCTGAAGGCCGAGGATTACGAGAACGACAAGACGCTGGAGGACGGCGACCTGCTGTATTCGGGCGTGCTGCAGTTGCCGCCCGACTTCTGGACCCGGCAGAGCAAGACCGTCGAGAGCTGGCAGAGCGGCAGTTCGACCTATTACCGCGTCAGCGGCCCGGCGGTGGCCAGCCTGTACATCAACCAGTTCGTCTATTTCGAGTCGCCCGGCGAGCCCAGCCTGTATGCGCGCGTGACCGAGATTCGCGACAAGACGGCGGTGCTGAAGACGCTGAAGGACTTCACGCACCTGAAGAACGGCGTGTGGGGCGTGACGGCGCGCAACCGCGAGCAGAACTTCGCCCTGAACCTGCTGATGGACCCGGACGTCGACTTCGTCACCCTGGCCGGCACGGCAGGCACCGGCAAGACGCTGCTGGCCGTGGCCTCGGGCCTGACGCAGGTGCTGGACGACCGCCGCTACCCCGAGATCATCATGACCCGCGCCACCGTCAGCGTGGGCGAGGACATCGGCTTTCTGCCCGGCACCGAGGAAGAAAAGATGGGCCCGTGGATGGGCGCGCTGGACGACAACCTGGAGTTTCTGGCCAAGGGCGACGGCAGCGGCGCCGGCGAATGGGGGCGCGCCGCCACCAACGAGCTGATCCGCAGCCGCATCAAGATCAAGAGCATGAACTTCATGCGCGGGCGCACCTTCATGAACAAGTGGATCATCATCGACGAGGCGCAGAACCTGACGCCCAAGCAGATGAAGACCCTGATCACCCGCGCCGGCCCCGGCACCAAGATCATCTGCATGGGCAACCTGGCGCAGATCGACACGCCCTACCTCACCGAAGGATCCTCCGGCATGACCTACGCCGTGGACCGCTTCAAGGGCTGGCCGCACGGCGGCCACGTGACGCTGGCGCGCGGCGAGCGCTCGCGGCTGGCGGACTTCGCCAGCGAGGTGCTGTAGCGCGGCACGGCGCCGCCTGGCGGCGCCGGCCAAACGGGAGCACACCAAGAAAAAGCCCCGCACCTTTCGGCCGCGGGGCTTTTGGCTTGTCAGCCGGTCAGGCGCATCACACGCTGACTTCCTTGGCGGTTTCGGCGTATTCCTTGATCTGGTCGAAGTTCATGTAGCGGTACACGCTGTCCTTGTCGGCGTCGATGATGCCCATCTCGGCCTGGTACTCGGCCACCGTGGGAATGCGACCCAGCTTGGAACAGATGGCGGCCAGCTCTGCGCTGCCCAGGAACACATTGGTGTTCTTGCCCAGGCGGTTGGGGAAGTTGCGCGTGCTGGTGCTCATCACCGTGGCGCCCTCGCGCACCTGCGCCTGGTTGCCCATGCACAGGCTGCAGCCCGGCATCTCGGTGCGTGCGCCGGCGGTGCCGAAGGCAGCGTAGTGGCCTTCCTTCATCAGCTCGCTCTCGTCCATCTTTGTCGGCGGCGCCACCCACAGCTTGACCGGGATGTCGCGCTGGCCGCCCAGCAGCTTGGCCGCGGCGCGGAAGTGGCCGATGTTGGTCATGCACGAACCGATGAAGGCCTCGTCGATCTTGGTGCCCGACACCTCGGACATGAACTTGGCGTCGTCCGGGTCGTTGGGGCAGCAGACGATGGGCTCCTTGATGTCGGCCAGGTCGATCTCGATCACGGCGGCGTATTCGGCGTCCTGGTCGGCCTCCAGCAGCTGCGGGTTGGCCAGCCACTGCTCCACCTTTTCGATGCGGCGCGCCAGCGTCTTGGCGTCCTGGTAGCCGTTGGCGATCATGTTCTTCATCAGCACCACGTTGGACTGCAGGTACTCGATGATCGGCTCTTTATCCAGCTTGATGGTGCAGCCGGCGGCGCTGCGCTCGGCCGAGGCGTCGGACAGCTCGAACGCCTGTTCCACCTTCAGCTTCGGCAGACCCTCGATCTCCAGCACGCGGCCGGAGAAGATGTTCTTCTTGCCGGCCTTTTCCACCGTCAGCAGGCCCTGCTTGATGGCGTACAGCGGAATCGCGTGCACCAGGTCGCGCAGGGTCACGCCGGGCTGCATCTCGCCCTTGAAGCGCACCAGCACCGACTCGGGCATGTCCAGCGGCATCACGCCGGTGGCGGCGGCAAAGGCGACCAGGCCCGAGCCAGCCGGGAAGCTGATGCCGATCGGGAAGCGCGTGTGCGAGTCGCCGCCGGTGCCCACGGTGTCGGGCAGCAGCAGGCGGTTGAGCCAGGAGTGGATCACGCCGTCGCCCGGGCGCAGCGCCACGCCGCCGCGGTTGCTGATGAAGGCCGGCAGCTCGCGGTGCATCTTGGCGTCCACGGGCTTCGGATAGGCGGCGGTGTGGCAGAAGCTCTGCATCACCATGTCGGCACTGAAGCCCAGGCAGGCCAGGTCCTTCAGCGCGTCGCGCGTCATGGGGCCGGTGGTGTCCTGGCTGCCGACGGTGGTCATGCGCGGCTCGCAGTAGGTGCCGGGGCGAATGCCCTGGCCTTCCGGCAGGCCGCAGGCGCGGCCGACCATCTTCTGCGCCAGGGTGAAGCCCTTGCCGGTGTCGACCGGGGCCTTGGGCAGGCGGAAGGCGGTGGAGGCCGGCAGGCCCAGCGCCTCGCGCGCCTTGGCCGTCAGGGCACGGCCGATGATCAGGTTGATGCGGCCGCCAGCGCGCACCTCGTCCAGCAGCACCTCGCTCTTGAGTTCGAAGTCGGCCACCTTCTGGCCGCCCTTCTCGATCCGGCCCTCGTAGGGGTAGATGTCGATCACGTCGCCCATCTCCAGCTGGGAGACGTCGACCTCGATCGGCAGCGCGCCGGAATCCTCCTGCGTGTTGAAGAAGATCGGCGCGATCTTGCCGCCCAGCGTGACGCCGCCGAAGCGCTTGTTGGGCACGAAGGGAATGTCCTCGCCGGTGGCCCAGATCACGCTGTTGGTGGCCGACTTGCGGCTGGAGCCGGTGCCCACCACGTCGCCCACGTAGGCCACGGTGTGGCCCTTCTTCTTCAGGTCCTCGATGAACTGGATCGGGCCGCGCTTGCCGTCTTCCTCGGGCTTGAAGGCCGCGCCCTCGCGCGTGTTCTTCAGCATCGCCAGGTAGTGCAGCGGAATGTCGGGGCGGCTCCAGGCGTCGGGCGCGGGCGACAGGTCGTCGGTGTTGGTCTCGCCCGGCACCTTGAACACGGTGACGGTGATTTTCTTTTCGACTTCGGGGCGGCTGGTGAACCACTCGGCGTCGGCCCAGCTCTGCATCACCTCCTGCGCCTTGGCGTTGCCGGCCTTGGCCTTGGCGGCCACGTCGTTGAAGAAGTCGAACATCAGCAGCGTCTTCTTCAGCGCATCGGCGGCCTGCTGGGCGACTTCGGCGTCGTCCAGCAGCTCGATCAGCGGATGCACGTTGTAGCCGCCGACCATGGTACCCAGCAACTCGGTGGCCTTGGCCTTGTCAATCAGGTCGACCTTCAGGTCGCCGTGCGCCACGGCGGCCAGGAAGCTGGCCTTGACCTTGGCCGCGTCGTCCACGCCGGGCGGCACGCGGTGGGTCAGCAAATCCAGCAGAAAGGCCGCGTCTTCACCGGCGGGCGGGTTCTTGATGAGTTCGATCAGCGCGCTGGTCTGCTCGGCATCCAGCGGCAGCGGCGGGATGCCCAGCGTGGCGCGTTCGGCAACGTGGGCGCGGTAGGCGTTCAACATGTCTTATCTCCTGAATAAACGATTTCAATTCGAGGGTGCGCGGCGGCCATCCGCCCGCGCACCCGGCTCATGCGCAGCGCCCATGCAGCTCACGGGCCGGGCCAGCGGCCCGGGCTGTGGCTCAGCGGCCGGGGCCGTCCAGCAGGCCGGGCTGGCCGTTGGTCCGCATCTGGGCGGCGAATTCGCGTTGCTCCGGCGTGACGCACTCGTCGGCCACGCGCTGGCCCAGCTTCTGGTTCATCAGCATGGACTTGTTGCCCAGCTGCAGCCACAGGGCGCCGGCGCGGTTGTCCTCCAGGCGGATGGCGCCGGTGCGGCTTTCGACCGGGTGCATGTAGTAGCGCTGCTTGCCGGTGCTGACGTGGAAGAAACCGGGGTTCTTGTCGTCGGCGGTGACGGTGACGTCGGCCCCCAACTCGCACTGGATGCGGCCGGTGTGGATGCTGCGGGCGATCTGCAGCTCGGCATCGGTCAGGCGCTGGGTCAGCGTCTCGACCGGGGTGTGCGACTCGACGGCCTTGGCGGTCCTGGCCGGCACGCCCTTCCTGGTGACGGCCTTCTTGGCCGGCGCCTTCCGGGCCGGGGCCTTCTTGGCGGGCGCCTTTTTCGGGGCCGCCGGCGTCTTGGCCGTGGAAGACTGGGCCGGGACGCTGCCCATGGACAGGCGCAGGGCGACGGCGACGGAAGCAAGGGCGAGGAGTTTCATACTGCAATCACTCTGGTGGGAACACGGGATGGCGATCATGACACGGCGGCCGCGTCAGAACCAGGCCGCCACGTCGGCCGGCAAGGGGCGCCCGGTGGCGTGGGCCCG
>JAEXBL010000353.1 GCA_023394015.1 Pseudomonadota bacterium
AAGGCGTTGTCCTGGTAGGCCACGCCGATGCGGGTGATGCCGATGGTGGCCAGGTGATACACCAGCTTGGCGGCCTCTTCAGGGTAGCTGGCGCGGATGTTCATCACGTTGCGCGCGTCCCGGGGCCGCGCCACCAGCCCGCCGGTGAACGGCGCAAAGAACGGAATGCCCGAGGCCTTGACCTTGGGCAGCATGGCGGCCACGGCGGGCGTGCCCATGCAGTTGAACAAGGCCAGAAAGGACCGGTCGGCCAGGAACCGGTCGACGTTGGCGACCGCGCGCTCGGCTTCGTAGGCATCGTCTTCCACCACCAGGTCGATGCGCCGCCCGTTGACACCGCCGCCGGCGTTGATGGCCTCGAACGCCGCCCGTGCGCCCTGGTGCATGGCCGAGCCCAGATCGCCCAGCGGACCGCTCAGCGCCGTCGATTGCGCGATGCGGACACTGCCGCCGCCGGCCTGCGCCCAGGCGCGCGGCGCCAGTGGCAGCGCCGCCAGGGCGGCCAGCGCGCCGCGCCGGGTGTAACCATCCCCTCCGGTGAATACCTGCCCGCTCATCTCCATCTCTCCTCGTGTCTTGTGGTCGTCCGAGCCGCCGATGGTGAATGAGCATTGTCACGAGAGTTGTCGTTTCGACGACAATTGGCGCGGCCGGAACTCGGGACTTTCCCTCTCCGGCCCGACCCCAGCCATGAGCCGATGAACGCCCCTCCCAGCCTGCTGCAGCGCCGCCGCCTCCTGACCGCCGAGGAGCTGTGCGGCATTCCCTGGATCGCGCGCCTGAACGAGCGCGAGCGCGAGCGCGTCGAGGCCGACCTGCGCATCAGCGAGGCCGCGCCGGGCGACGTCATCTGCCGCATGGGCCGGCCCGCGACCTACTGGTTCGGCGTCATCGACGGCCTGCTGAAGATGAGCACCGACACCGCCCAGGGCCAGACCATCACCTACTCGGGCCTGACGGCCGGCGGCTGGTTCGGCGAGGGCACGGCCATGAAGCGCGAGAGCTACCGCTACAACATCCAGGCGCTGCGCAAGAGCCGCGTGGCCGGCCTGCCGGTGGACACCTTCCACTGGCTGCTGGACCACTCCATCGGCTTCAACCGCTTCGTGATGAGCCAGCTCAACGAACGGCTGGCGCACTTCATCCTGGCCATCGAGGCCGACCGCACGCCCAACCCCGAGCAGCGCGTGGCGCGCAACCTGGCGGCGCTGGTGAACCCGGTGCTGTTTCCGGGCGTGGGCGAGGTGCTGCGCATCACGCAGCAGGAGCTGGCCTACCTGGTCGGCCTGTCGCGCCAGCGCGTCAACCAGGCGCTGCGCGCGCTGGAGAGCGATGGCCTGCTGCGCATCGAGTACGGGGGCCTGCGCATTCTCGATCTGCAGGCGCTGCGGCACCAGACGTTTTGAGCCCGTGACGCCGCCCCCCGAGATGAACCCTGAAACCGTCATTCGGCCAGCACTGCCGACCATCAAAATTGAAATGGCCGCGTCCCAGCTCTTGTGGCCCCAACTCCCATGACCCAGCCTTCCACCTTCCGCCGCGCGCCCCGACCCGACGTGGCAGCCCCCACCGCCGCCCCCGGCAGCACCCTGGTGCGCCTGAACAAGCGCCTGGCCGACATGGGCCTGTGCTCGCGCCGCGAGGCCGACGAATGGATCGAGCGCGGCTGGGTGCGCGTGAACGGCCAGGTGGCGGCCATGGGCACCAAGGTCGGCCCACAGGACCGCGTGACGGTGGAGCGCCAGGCCGAGGCAGCGCAGGCGCAGCGCGTCACCATCCTGCTGCACAAGCCGGTGGGCTACGTCAGCGGCCAGGCCGAGGACGGCCACCCGCCCGCCGTCACGCTGATCAACGCCCGCAGCCACTGGCGCGGCGACGCGGCGCGCACGCGCTTTGCGCCGGCGCAGCTCAGGGGGCTGGCGCCGGCCGGCCGGCTCGACATCGACTCGGTCGGCCTGCTGGTGCTGACGCAGGACGGCCGCGTGGCGCGCGCGCTGATCGGCGAGGACTCCGACATCGACAAGGAATATCTGGTGCGGGTGGCCTATGGCGAGCTGACGACCAACGTGCAGGCTGCCTTTCCGCCCGCGCAGCTGGCGCGCCTGCGCCACGGCCTGAGCCTGGACGGCCAGCCGCTCAAGCCCGCGCAGGTGGACTGGCAGAACCCCGAGCAACTGCGCTTCGTGCTGCGCGAGGGCAAGAAGCGGCAGATTCGCCGCATGTGCGAGCAGGTCGGCCTGAAGGTGACGGGCCTCAAGCGCATCCGCATCGGTCGCGTGCTGCTGGGCCAGCTGCCGGCCGGGCAATGGCGCTACCTGGGCGCGCACGAGCGCTTCTAAAGCGGCCGCCGGCAGGCGCGCCGCCCTCTTGATAATTCGCACACCGCCACACAGTTGATGCGGCGTCCGCCGGCTGGCGGCCTTTTTGTTCTTCGTTTCAATCCACCCATGAGCAAGCAAACCCATTCCTTCCAGGCCGAGGTGGCGCAACTGCTGCACCTGGTCACGCACTCGCTGTATTCCAACCAAGAGATTTTTCTGCGCGAGCTGATCTCCAACGCTTCCGACGCCTGCGACAAGCTGCGCTTCGAGGCCATTGCCGATCCGTCGCTGTATGGCGAGCAGCCCGATCTGGAAGTGCGCATCAGCTTCGACAAGGCCGCCAAGACGCTGACGGTGACCGACACCGGCATCGGCATGAGCCAGGACGAGGCCATCGAGCACCTGGGCACCATCGCCAAGAGCGGCACCAAGGACTTCATGAGCCGCCTCACCGGCGACCAGAAGCAGGACGCGCAGCTCATCGGCCAGTTCGGCGTGGGCTTTTACTCGGGCTTCATCGTCGCCGACAAGATCAGCGTCGAATCGCGCCGCGCCGGCCTGCCCGCCGAGCAAGGCGTGCGCTGGACCAGCCAGGGCGCCGGCGACTTCCAGGTGGAACAAATCCCGCGCGCCGAGCGCGGCACCAGCGTGATCCTGCACCTGCGCGAGGACGCGCTGGAGTTCGCCGACGGCTGGAAGCTGAAGGAGCTGATCGGCAAGTATTCCGACCACATCGCCCTGCCGATCAAGATGGAAGGCGAGAAGTGGGAAGAAGGCAAGGAAGAGGGCCAGCCCGGCCAGATGGTCAAGACCGGCGAATGGGAGACCGTCAACCAGGCCACCGCGCTCTGGACCCGGCCCAAGAAGGACATCAGCGACGAGCAGTACACCGGCTTCTACGAGCAGCTGGCCCACGACTGGCAGCCGCCGCTGGCCTGGAGCCACAACCGCGTCGAAGGCAGCACCGAGTACACGCAGCTGCTGTACATCCCCAGCCACGCGCCGTTCGACCTGTGGGACCGCGACAAGAAGGCCGGCATCAAGCTGTACGTGCGGCGCGTGTTCATCATGGACGACGCCGAGCAGCTGCTGCCGCGCTACCTGCGCTTCGTCAAGGGCGTGGTCGACTCGGCCGACCTGCCGCTGAACGTGAGCCGCGAGCTGCTGCAGGAAAGCCGCGACGTGCGCGCCATTCGCGAAGGCAACACGCGCCGCGTGCTGGGCCTGCTGGAAGACCTGGCCAAGGCCGAAACCGCCGCCGGCGGCGCCGACGCGGCCGAAGCCGCCAGCGCCGAGGCCAAGGTCGATATCGGCAGCGGCGACAGCACACCCACACCCGAGCCCACCGAGCTGCCGGCCGATGGCGTGACCGACGTGGTGGACAAGAACGAAGCCCCCACCGCCGCCGACACCGCGGCCAGGTTCGCCGAGGAAGAAGCCAGGTCGGCGGGCAAGTACGCCACCTTCTGGCGCGAATTCGGCGCCGTGCTGAAGGAGGGCCTGGGCGAAGACCACGCCAACCGCGAGCGCATCGCCAGGCTGCTGCGCTACGCCTCCACCCACAGCGACGCCGTCGACGTATCGCTGGCCGACTACAAGGCGCGCATGAAGGACGGCCAGAAGGCCATCTACTACATCACCGCCGACACCCTGGCGGCGGCCAAGAACAGCCCGCAGCTCGAAGTGTTCAAGAAAAAGGGCATCGAGGTGCTGCTGATGACCGACCGCGTGGACGAGTGGTCGCTGTCCTACCTGCGCGAGTTCGACGGCACGCCGCTGCAATCCGTCGCCAAGGGCGCGGTCGACCTGGGCGAGCTGCAGGACGAGGCCGAGAAGCAGGCCGCCGAGGCCGCCGCCGAAAGCGTCAAGCCGCTGCTGGACAAGCTGAAGGAAGCGCTGAAGGATCGCGTGGAAGACGTGCGCGTCACCACCCGCCTGGTCGATTCGCCCGCCTGCCTGGTCGTCAAGGACGCCGGCATCAGCCTGCAGCTTGCGCGCATGCTGAAGCAGGCGGGCCAGCCCGTGCCCGACACCAGGCCGGTGCTGGAGATCAACGCCGAGCACCCGCTGGTGAAAAAGCTCGACGGCCATGCGCACTTCGACGACCTGGCCCACATCCTGCTCGACCAGGCCCTGCTGGCCGAAGGCGGCCTGCCCGACGACCCGGCGGCCTACGTGCGGCGGGTGAATGCGCTGCTGGCGTGAAGCGCGCCACCCGGGCGCTTTGAGGGGGTAACGCCCCGCAAACCGCCCCGCTGTCCAGCAGCCTCGATGAAGGAGCCCATGCGATGCGCACCCCCCACACCAAGGCCCGACGCCACCCTTCGCCCGTCGGCGCGCTGCTCGCCGGCTGCGCCGCCGGTGTCGGCATCGGCGTGCCCATCGCACCCGGCGTGTCGCTCGGCGTGGGTGTCGGCTCCGGCGGCCACGTCAACGTCGGCCTGGGCACCGGCGTCGGCCCGGTCGGCGTGGGCGTCGGCGTCAACCAGCACGGCCAGGTCTCCGCCGGCGCCGGCGTGGGCGCCAGTGCTCCCATCGGCCATGCCCGTGTCGGCGCCAGCGTGGGCACCGGCACCGTGCTCTACGACCCCGCCCGATCCGGCTTGCCGGCCGCGGGCGAGTCACCCTGAAGCGCTTTCACGAGCACGCGACGCCACATCGGCGGAACCGCCTGCGCCGACAGGGCAGCGGCACTGATCGACGTCATCAAGCGTGCACAAGCGGCGCTCCAGCCTGTGGCTGCCGGCGGAACAGATCGCGGCAAAGCCAGTACAAGCCGAGCAGAAGCACTATCGGCACGATCACGGTCTGCATCAGAAAGATGCCGATCAGCGCGATCATCCTTTCGACAGCGGCCTCCGCCGAATGCTTGATCTCTTCATACTTGCGCCGGAAGCTCTCACTGGGGTCCTTCACGAACCCGGTCACCGCACTGGCGCCATTTGCGACCGCCTCTTTCGTGCCGTCCCACAGTCGCTGCAAGCGTGAAGCCGTGGCCGCCGCCTCCGAGGCGGGCACTTCGGTCTCAGCGCCAGACTCAGCAGGCGCGGGCGGGCGATCCGCCGCATTCGCCGCCCCCACCGCCGAAGGCGCCAGGCCCTGAAGGTCTTTGGTGGTTTTGTCCAATGCGAGCTGGCTCTCGTTGTACTTGGCTGCGGAGAAGTTCTCGAACAGCATGGCGCTGCCGATCGTCGCGACCGGCATGACGAAGCGGATGAACAGCAATATTCCCACGAGTCGGAACAACCATTGCGGACTTCGATCGTTCCAGTACAGGAACGCCCACGCCACGGCGATCAGCGTCAAGGTCGCGGACACGGCCCAGTTCGATCCGATCGCCAGCAACAGCTTCTGAACGCCAAAGGCCACGCTGGCCATGAGCATGACCGATGAGAAAGTCTCGACGAGGTCATTGATGGGATCCAGCGCCTCGCCCACGGTGAGCGACACGCCAAAGCCCAACGGTCGAACCGCCACCTCGGTGCCCTGAAGGACCGAAATGACACCGTTCAATGCCCGGGCCGATGCAAAGCTGATGAGGGACCGCTTCAAGCCTTCGTCGACGTAGGCGTCGGCGGCATCGGAGATGGGCCGCAGCCAACTGAGCGCAACCGACAGAAGAACAACGGCGAGCGTGGCGTACTTGACCGCCTTCGACCGGGACTCGTTCATGGGGCTTCCCCTGCCTTCTCCGAAAAACTGCCGCCAGGGCAACCCTGGCGGTAGTCAAGAAAAAACCCGCTACTGTTTAGATAGCGGGCTTTTTTGCCCATGAGGGCTTTGACTGGTGGCCTGGGGCAGAATCGAACTGCCGACACGCGGATTTTCAATCCGCTGCTCTACCAACTGAGCTACCGGGCCGGAAGCCTTTTATTCTAGCACGTCTTCGCGGGGTTCCTGCGCAGGCGCTCAGGCCGAGGCGGCCGATCCGCGGCGGCCGCGTGCCAGGTCCACGCCCAGCTGCTTGAGCTTGCGGTACAGGTGCGTGCGTTCAAGGCCGGTTTTTTCGGCCACGCGGGTCATGGAGCCGCCTTCCTGCACCAGGTGGAATTCGAAGTAGGCCTTCTCGAAGGCGTCGCGCGCATCGCGCAGCGGCTGATCCAGGTCGAAGGTTTGCTGGCCGTGGGGGCTGAGGTCGACCGCAGCCGGCAGCGTCTGGCCGCCCGTCATGGCGGCCTCGACGGTGAGCTCGGCCGCCGGGATGGCGGCCCCGCCGGCCTCGAGCGGCGCTTCGGCGGCCTTGCGCGCGGGCTGGTCGCGCGACAGGGCCTGGTCGACCGCCTTGAGGAGCTTTTGCAGGGTGATCGGCTTCTCGAGGAAGGACTGCGCGCCGATGCGCGTGGCTTCCACCGCCGTGTCGATGGTGGCGTGGCCGCTCATCATGATCACCGGCATGGTCAGCAGGCCGCTGCCGCGCCACTCCTTGAGCAGGGTCACGCCGTCGGTGTCGGGCATCCAGATGTCGAGCAGCACCAGGTCGGGGCGGCTGGCCAGGCGCGCGGCGCGGGCCTCGGCGGCGTTCTCTGCCAGTTCGACGGTGTGCCCCTCGTCGTTGAGGATCTCGGACAGCAGATCCCGAATGCCGAGTTCGTCGTCAACCACCAGAATGTTGGCCATATTGAAATCTAGTTCTCTGAGTCGTTCTAGCTTGAAGCGTCAGTCCCGCCCGCAGCCGGCTGGAATGATAACGATACTTGCGCACCGACGATCCGGCCATCGCTGATGCGATTGGATACATCAATGTGCGCGTGGTGCTCTTCGGCAATCTTCTTGACCACCGCCAAGCCCAGGCCGGTGCCCTTGCTCTTGGTGGTCACATAGGGCTCGAAGGCACGCTTGAGTATGGCATCCGAAAAGCCGTGGCCGCTGTCGATCACGCTCAGGCGGATGCGCTGCGTCGCTTCAAGCCATTGGGTGCGCACGATCACCTGGGCCTCGTCCTGCTGCCGGCCGTCCTCATCGCAGGAGGCGCCCGAGGCATCGATGGCGTTCTGCACCAGGTTGTGGATCACCTGCCGCAGCTGCTGCGCATCGCCCAGGATGGGCGGGCAGGCGGCGTCAACTTCCAGCCGCACCGGCACGCGCTGCGCCAGCGCGGCATCCCCGCTGCCCTCGTACAGCTGCAGCACCTGGGTCACCAGCGCGTTCAGGTCGACCTGCTTCAGCTCGGCACTGGGCAGACGCGCATAGTCGCGGAACTCGTCGACCAGCCGCTTCATGGCGTCCACCTGATCGACGATGGTGCGCACGGCCTTGGCCAGCAAGGCCTGGTCGGGCTCGGACAGCTTGTCGCCCAGCCGGCGCTCCAGCCGTTCGGCCGACAGCTGGATGGGCGTGAGCGGGTTCTTGATCTCGTGCGCCAGGCGGCGTGCCACCTCGCCCCAGGCCTGCGCGCGCTGGGCCGAGACGATCTCGGAAATGTCGTCGAACACCAGCAGCCGCAGCCCGCCCGGCAGGGCCGCGCCGCGCGCGATCAGGGTCACGGCCTCGGCCGACACGCCGCCACCGGCGTGTCCGTACAGCTCGAAGGACTTCTGCCAGTTTTCCAGCCCATGCTCCAGGCGCTGGCCCTCGAAGTCGGCAAACTGGGCCTCCACCGCCGCGGCAAACGCCTCCAGATCCGGCAGGCTGCCGAGCGGCCGGCCGGTGCTGGCGCCCAGCGGCGCCCGCAGCACCCGCGTGGCGCCGGGGTTGGCCGACTGCACGATGCCCTGGCGATCCAGCACGATGACGCCGGCCGTCAGGTTGTCGAGAATGGTTTGCAGGTGGGCCCGCGCGGCATCGACCTCGCGCATGCTCGAATCGACGGCGGCGCGGGCATCCGCCAGTTGCTGCGTCATGTCGGCAAAGGACCGCGTCAGCCCCACCAACTCGTCGCGGCCGGGCAGGATGACCTTGGGCGTCAGATCGCCCGCCGCCACCTGGCGCACGCCATCGGCCAGCATCAGCAGCGGCGTGGCCAGCTGCTTGCCCAGCAGCACCGCCAGCAGCACGGCGCCGAACACCGACAGGAACAGGCTCAGCGTGAGCGTGCCGATGTACATGCGGCGCAGGCCCTCGCGGCCGAGCGCGCGCTCCTGATACTCGCGGTTGGCCTCCTGCACTGCCAGGGCGTGGGTGACCAGGGCCGTGGGCAGGGGCTGCAGCGCCTGCAGCAGGCGCTGCTCGCCCACCAGGCCGATCGAGCGCGCCCGCACCGGCACCAGCGCGCGGACGTACGCGGTGGGCACGTTGCCGTCTGCCGCCACCTCTTCCAGGCCTTCGATCTGCGTGGCCATGCCCTGCGCGCGCAGGTTGCGCAGCATCTGCGCGCTGGGCCGCTCGGGCGTGAGCTCAAAGCGCGACTGGCCGGCGCTGGCGATCAGGCGCCCGGTGCCGCTCCACAGCGTCACGTCGCTGGCGCCCAGCTGGTTGCGCAGGTGCTCCAGCGGCAGCGCGGCCAGGGCGTCCGGGGTTTCGGCCACGGCCGCGGACGCGGCGCGCAGCTGGTTGCCGAAGTCGCGCGCCTGCGTCTCCAGCGAGGTGCGCGCCAGGGTCAGGCCCGATTCCAGCGCGCCCTCCACCTAGACGTCGACCCACGACTCGATGGAGCGCGACACGAACTGGTACGACACCACGTAGATCAGCAGCCCCGGCAGCACCCCCACCAGGCCGAAGATCGCCGCCAGCTTGATCAGCAGCCGGCTGCCGAACTTGCCGCGGTGCAATCGCGCCAGCAGGCGGTAGATGCCCCAGCCGATGACCAGCAGCAGCAGCCCCGCCACCGCCACGTTGATGACGAACAGGCGCGTGTAGTAGCGCTCGTAGAGCAGCCGGTTGTTGGTGGCCTGCGCCAGCAGAAAGATCAGCACCAGGCCGATGGCCACCAGCAGCGCGATGGCCACGCCCAGCGCCCAGCGGGCCAGGCGCCGGCGGCGCGGGTGGCCGGCAGCGGGGGCACTGGCCGGCGCCGTGCTCATCGGTCCAGTTCCCGCGTCAGGTCGATGCGCCGCTCGACCGACACCACCCAGTCCGACTGGCCGACGGAGCCCAGCTGCAGGGCGCGCGGCAGCTGGCTGCCGTCCAGCCGAAAGCGAAAGCGCAGGGTGTGGCGGCCATCGCCGTCCAGCTCATCGGGCCCGGCGATCCGCCAGCGGCCGACCCGCCGCACGGCGCTCATCGCCTCGTCCAGGCTGTCGTAGCTCTGGCCCAGGCTGACCCCCAGCCCGGCGTTGGCCAGCGGCTCCGACGAGGTGTTCAGCCGCCAGCGCCGGGTCAGCGGCTGGTAGCTCACCCGCATGTGGCGCTGCGCCCGCGCCACCGTCTGGTCGGTCCAGTACCAGCGCTCGCGCAGCACCTCGGCCTCGGCCACGAAGTGCACCGCGATGCCCTTGCGCAGCGCGTCCTCGACCGCCGGCGACAGCTCGAAGTCGACCCCGGCGGTCAGAAACAGGCCGTCCTCGGCCCGCTCCACCCGCAGCGCCGTCAGCTCTGCCGGCCCGGCGCGCGCCGCGCCGGCCCGGCCGATGCCGCCCAGC
>JAEXBL010000234.1 GCA_023394015.1 Pseudomonadota bacterium
GTGCATCTGCTTAGGCTGGCCGCGGCGCGGGCCCTGGCGATCCCGGCGACCTCGCTGCTGGGCGCCCTGTTTCCCGCGTCCGGCCTTTGGGCGCACGCGTCGGCGGCGACCCTGGCCGTGGACGCCACGGCGCTGGCGATGGCCCTGGGGTTCGCCTGGCTGGCGCAGGCCAGCGCGCGCCGCATCGCGCGCGGCGCGCCCGACAGCGTATGGGCGCCCAGGCTGCCGCTTGCCAGCACCGAATAGCCGCCGCGGCGCTCAGATTTTCTCTCGATGACTTATCGGCGCCATGCCGATGAAATGGATGGACATGCATAAACAAAAAGGTTTGGAATGGCGCGCACGCGCATCGGCGGCGGCGCTCGCGGGCGCATTGGCGGCCGCCGCGCCGCAAGTCGCCGCCGCGCAATCCGCTCAGGGCACGGTCACGCCGCAGGCCTATTCCGACGAACGGATCTCCATGCAGAAAGGCGAGTTCCTGGCCGGAACCTGGGCCGCCGACAGCGGCGTGACGCTGGACCTGCTGGACGCCGCCGGCCGCCACGTGCGCCGGCTGAGCGACCATGAAAAACCCGCCGGCACGCTGATGCTGGTGGCGCCGGCCGACGGCGCCTTTACGGTGCGGGCCCAGGGGCGCGGCGCGTACCGGTGGACGGTCACCGAACGCCTGCCGCTGTCGGCGCAGCATGCGCCCGCCGCGAAGATAGACAGCCCGCGCCTGGCCGCCCTGGCGCAGACGCTGGCTTCGGGCGGCGCCACGGCGTCCTTCTGGGACGAGGTGGCGCAGACCGGCGCCCCGCTGGTCGAGCCGGTGGACGCCTCGCGCGACCGCGTCACGTTCCTGTGGCGCGGCGCCGAACGCAATGTCCGCCTGTTCGGCGGCCCCTCTTCGGACCATGCGCAGCTGACCCGGCTGGGCGACTCCGACGTCTGGTACGTCAGCTTCGTCGTGCCCCGCTCCACGCGGCTGTCCTACCGCCTGGCGCCCGACGTACCGGAACTGCCGGGCTCCGGCATGGCGCGCCGCCGCGCCATCCTGGCGACCGCGCAAGCCGACCCGTACAATCCCCGCGCCTATCCCCGGCGCGGTATCGACCCGTTCCAGACCTACTCGGTTCTGGAATTGGCCGACGCCCCGGCGCAGCCCTGGGTCGAGGCGCGCGCGGACGTGCCGGCCGGCACGGTGGAAACCCGGGAATTGCACAGCGCCATCCTGGGCAACACGCGCAAGATCCACCTGTACCGTCCGGCGGGCTGGCGGCCCGAGGCCGCGCAAAACCACGTGCTGGTGCTGTTCGACGCCGGCGCCTACCTGGGCCGGGTGCCCACGCCGACCATACTGGACAACATGATCGCCGCCGGCGTCATCCCCCCGACCGCGGCCCTGCTCATCGACAATCCCACGGCCGATTCGCGCAGCCAGGAACTACCGCCCAACCCGGCGTTCGCCGACTTCCTGGCGCGCGAGCGGATGCCGTGGGCGCGCAAGCAAGGCCTGGGCGCGCCGGCGGCGCGCACCATCGTCGGCGGATCGAGCTATGGCGGCCTGGCCTCGGCCTACGCCGCGCTGCGCCATCCCGACGTGTTCGGCAACGTGCTCAGCCAATCGGGCTCGTACTGGTGGTCGCCGGCCGGCGAAGAGGACCAGTGGCTGCCGCGGCAGTTCGCCGCTGTGCGCAAGCTGCCGGTGCGCTTCTTCCTGGGAGCGGGCCTGTTCGAATCCGGGCGCGGCAGCCAGCCGGGCATACTCGAAACCAACCGCCATCTGCGCGACGTGCTGCGCGCCAAGGGCTATTGGGTCGAACACCGCGAGGTGGCCGGCGGCCACGACTACCTGGTCTGGCGGGGCACCTTGTCCGACGGGCTGCTGGCGCTGATCGGGACCGGCAAATAGGCGCCGCGCTGCCTCAATGCACCACCTGCTCCAGGAAACGCCGCGTGCGGTCGTGGACCGGGGCGTCGAAGATCTGGCCCGGGCAGCCCTGCTCGATCACCTGGCCCTGGTCCATGAACACCACGCGGTCGGCGACCTGGCGGGCGAAGCCCATTTCGTGTGTCACGCAGATCATGGTCATGCCGTCGGCCGCCAGCGCCAGCATGGTGTCCAGCACCTCCTTGACCATCTCCGGGTCCAGCGCGGAAGTGGGCTCGTCGAACAGCATGACCTTGGGGCGCATGCACAGGGCGCGCGCGATGGCCACGCGCTGCTGCTGCCCGCCGGACAACTGGCCGGGGTACTTGCCGGCCTGGTCCGCGATGTGCACGCGGTCCAGGTAATGCGAGGCCAGCTCGCGCGCCTCGGCCCGCGACACGCCCTGGCAATGCACCGGCGCCAGCATGCAGTTCTCCAGCACGGTCAGGTGGGGAAACAGGTTGAAGCTCTGGAACACCATACCCACCTCCTGGCGCGCGCGGGTCAGCGCCGCGCCGTCGTGGGCCAGGACGTGGCCCAGCACCAGCACCTCGCCGTCCGTATAGCTCTCCAGCCCGTTGACGCAGCGGATCATGGTGGACTTGCCTGAACCCGACGGCCCGCAGACGATGACGCGCTCGCCCTGCGCCACCTCCAGGTCTATGTCCTTCAGCACGTGGAACGCGCCGTAGTGCTTGTTCAGCCTGCGCAGCTGGACGGCAGGCGTGGCGTCGATCGCAGTCATGGTCATTCTCCAGTCGGGGCGCGGCGCTCAGGCGTGGACGGCCACGGCATTGCGTTTGCGCAGGTAGGCGACGGCCTGCGAGGCCAGTACGGAAATCACGAGATAGGTCGCGGCGACGGTCAGGTACATTTCGACCAGGCTGGCGTCGCGCTGCGCGATCTTCGAGGCCGCGCCCAGCATGTCGGTGATCGAAAGCACGTAGACCAGCGAGGTGTCCTGGAACAGGATGATGGTCTGGGTCAGCAGGATGGGGCTGACCGAGCGCAGCACCTGCGGCAGCACCACCAGCCAGTAGGTCTTGGCCGTGCACATGGACAGCGCCCGGCAGGCCTCGTACTGCCCTTTCGGGACGGCGTTCAGGCCCGCCCGGATGATCTCGGCGTAATAGGCCGCCTCGAACAGCGCGAAGGTGATGAAGGCGGTATACACCGGCCCCACCGGCACGGGGCGCGGCGCGCCGGTCATCCACATCAGCACCGTGGGCACCAGGAAGAAAAACCAGAACAGCACCATGATGAGCGGGATGGCGCGCATCAGCGTGACGTAGGCCGTGGCCAGGGGCGCGAGCACGGGCACCTGCAAGTGCCGCACCAGGGCCAGCGCCACGCCCAGCACCAGCCCGCCGGCGAAACTGCTGGCGGTCAGCTGCAGCGAAAAGCCCAGCCCTTCGAGCAGATACGGCGCGGCGCGCTCGATGGCTCCGAAGTCGATGCTGTTCATGGCGTCGACACCTCCTTGAGCGATTTGCGCCAGCGCAGGCGGCTGCGCGGCGCCGGATCGGGCTGCTGGCCTGGAATGCGCAGGCGGCGTTCGATCAGCCGCATGCAGGCGTACACCAGGCAGGCCAGCAGCAGGTACAGCAGCGTCGCCGCGCCGAAGGCCTGGAAGGTCTGGAAGGTGAACTCGTTGATCTGGCGCGCCTGCGCGGTCAGCTCCAGCACGCCTATGGTCAGCGCCACGGAACTGTTCTTGAATATGCCCATGACCTCGCTGGTCAGCGTGGGCATGATGATGCGCAGCGCCTGCGGCAGCAGCACCAGCCGGTAGATCTGCAGGCCGCGCATGCCCAGCGCTTCGGCGGCCTTGCGCTGGCCCGGCGGCAGCGCCTCGATCCCGGCCTTGACCTGTTCGGCCACCCGCGCCGCCGTGTACAGCGCCAGCCCCAGCAGGGTCGGGATGACGCTGCCCCACGGCGGCGGTATGGCCTTGACCGCGTCGCCCCAGGCGCGCGGCAGCAGCTCGGG
>JAEXBL010000235.1 GCA_023394015.1 Pseudomonadota bacterium
CCCCAGCATGGCCGGCCAACTGCACCTGGACGTGGGCGCCGGGCAGTTCCTCAAGGCCGACCCCGGCGTGGCCAAGCTGCTGGGCGTGCTCAGCCTGCAGGCGCTGCCGCGGCGGCTGACGCTGGACTTCCGCGACGTGTTCTCCACCGGCTTCGCCTTCGACTTCGTGCGCGGCGACGTGGCGGTGCAGGGCGGCATCGCCACCACCAACAACCTGCAGATGAAGGGCGTCAACGCCGCCGTGCTGATGGACGGCAGTGCCGACATCGACCAGGAAACGCAGAACCTGCGCGTGCTGGTGGTGCCCGAGATCGACGCCGGCACCGCCGCGCTGGTGGCCACCGCCATCAACCCGGCCATCGGCATCGGCACCTTCATCGCGCAGCTGGTGCTCAAGCGGCCGCTGATCCAGGCCGCGACGCGCGAATTCCACGTCGGCGGCAGCTGGAACGATCCGCTGGTCACGCAGATCAACAAGCAGGCCGCGGCCGCTGCTGCCGCCGACCCCGCGTCGGCGCCGGCTTCGGCCGCCGCCCCGGCCGCCGAAGCCGTGCAGGAGGACAAGCCATGAAAGTCGCCGCCATCCAGATGGTCTCGGGCACCCGCATCGACCACAACCTGCGCGAGGCCCACGCGCTGCTGCGGCAGGCCGCGCAGGCCGGCGCCGAGCTGGCGGTGCTGCCCGAATACTTCTGCGTGATGGGCCAGCGCGACACCGACAAGCTGGCCCTGCAGGAACCGCTGGGCGATGGCCCGATCCAGCGCTGGCTGGCCGATGCGGCGCGCGAGCTGGGGCTGTGGATCGTCGGCGGCACGCTGCCGCTGGCCTGCGCGCCGCGCGAGGACCGGCGCGTGCGCAATGCTTCCCTGGCCTTCAACCCGCAGGGCGAGCGTGTGGCGGTCTACGACAAGATCCACCTGTTTCGCTTTCACGACGGCAGCCGCCTGTACGACGAGGCCGCCGTGCTGGCGCCCGGCAGCCAGCCCGCCCTGTTCGAGCTGCCGGCGCGCGACGGCCATGTGTGGCGCATCGGCCTGAGCATCTGCTACGACCTGCGCTTTCCCGAGCTGTACCGCGCCTACGCCGCGCAGGGCGCCGACCTGCTGCTGGTGCCCAGCGCCTTCACCTACGTCACTGGCCAGGCGCACTGGGCGGTGCTGCTGCGCGCCCGCGCCATCGAGAACCTGGCCGGCGTGCTGGCCGCCGCGCAAGGCGGCACGCACGAGAACGGCCGCCGCACCTGGGGCCACAGCATGGTCGTCGACGCCTGGGGCCAGGTGCTGGCCCTGCAGGCCGAAGGCCCCGGCGTGGTGCTGGCCGATCTGGACGCCGCGCAGCTGGCTGCGCGCCGCGCGCAACTGCCGGCGCTGGACCACCGCAGGCTGGCGTGAGCGCCGCCGCCCAGCGCCTGGCCGCCGCGCGCCCCCTGTGGCGCCGCTGGCTGCTGTGGGGCGTGCTGGTGCTGGTGGTGGTGGGCCTGCTGGCCACGCTGGTGTGGCTGGCGCGCGGCCACGAGATCGAGCAGACCCAGCGCGACCTCGACCGCGACAATGCCGACGCCGCGCAGGTGCTGCGCCAGCAGCTGGCGCGCAACCTGCAGGACCTGCACGGCCTGGCGGCCACGCACGCCGACCCGATCGGCTGGTGGGCCGGCGCCAACGAGCTGCTGCACGGGCACCGCGAATGGCTGCGCCTGCAGTGGCGCGACCCGGCGCTGGCGCTGCGCGCGGTGGCCGACAGCCCGTTCTACCCCAGCCTGCAGCCGGCCGAGCCCGACGCCAGCGGGCATGACGCGGCCGGCATCGCCGCCGTGTGCGGCCAGGCGCGCCAGCTGGGCACGCCGGTGTACGCGCCCAGCCGCTTCGTGCCGCGCCCCGGCGGCCTGGGCGACGAGGTGATGGAGCTGTGCCTGCCCATGCTGCAGGGCACGCGCCTGCTGGGCTACGTGGTGGCCACGCACACGCTGAGCGGCCTGCTGGCCCAGTTGCCCGCCGGCCTGACGCGCGGCCAGAGCGTGGGCTTCACCGAGCTGGACGGCACGCGCCTGGCGATGCAGGGCGTGCCGCGGCGCGGCGCGCGCCTGTTCGTGGCGCAGCAGCTGATCGACCTGCCCGGCGCGCCGCTGGTGCTGCGGCTGGAAGGCTCGCGCCAGCTGCCCGACGTGTTTCCCAACGTGCTGACGGCGCTGGTCACCGGCCTGTCGATCGCGCTGGTCACCGTGCTGGTGCTGCTGGCGCGCGACTTCCGCGCCCGCCTGGAGGCCGAAGACCAGCTGGCGCAGGCGCTGGCCTTTCGCAAGGCGATGGAGGATTCGCTGGTCACCGGCCTGCGCGCGCGCGACCTGGACGGCCGCATCACCTACGTCAACCCGGCCTTCAGCGCCATGGTCGGCTTTGCGCCCGACGAGCTGATCGGCCAGTCCAACCCCGTGCCCTACTGGCCGCCCGAGATGGCGGCCGACTACGCCGAGCGCCACAGCCAGCGCCTGGCCGGGCTGGCGCCGGTGCCGGTGCGCGAGGGCGTCGAATCGGTGTTCATGCACAAGGACGGCACGCGTTTTCCGGTGCTGATCTACGAGGCGCCGCTGATCGACAGCGCCGGCCGGCACGCCGGCTGGATGAGCGCGGTGATGGACATCAGCGCGCAGCGCCGCGCCGAGGAGCTGTCGCGCGCCGGGCAGGAACGCCTGCAGGCCAGCGCCCGCCTGGCCACCGTGGGCGAGATGGCCTCGCTGATGAGCCACGAGCTGAACCAGCCGCTGGCCGTCATCTCCAGCTACGCCACCGGCTCGCTGAACCTGCTGGACACGCACGCCGGCGACGCCGACACCCTGCGCGAGCTGCGCACCGCGCTGGCCCGCATCGCCGAGCAGGCCGGCCGCGCCGGCAAGGTGATCCACAGCGTGCGCGAGCTGGTGCGCCAGCGCAGCACCTCGCGCCAGGCGGTGGCGCCGCGCGCGCTGTTCGAGGCCGTGCTGCCGCTGGTGCAGCTGCAGGCGCGCAAGCTGGGCGCCACGGTGCAGCTTGACGTGCCCGCCGACCTGCCGGCCGTGTGGTGCGAGGCCACCATGATCGAGCAGGTGCTGCTGAACCTGGCGCGCAACGGCCTGCAGGCCATGGCCGAGGTGGCCGCGCCGCGCCTGCTGCGCCTGCAGGCGCGCGCCGGCCGCGTGCCCGGCACGGTGGATTTTGCGGTGGCCGACAGCGGCGAAGGCATCGGCGAGGCCGTGGCGGCGCAGTTGTTCACGCCCTTCTTCACCACCAAGGCCGAGGGCATGGGCCTGGGCCTGTCGCTGTGCCGCACCGTGCTCGAGCAGCACGGCAGCGCGCTGCGGCACCAGCCGCAGGCGCCGCGCGGCACGGTGTTTGGCTTCAGCCTGCCGACGGCGCCGTCGCCGCCCGCGGATGGCTCATGACGCCCCGTGCGCCGCCAGCAGCGCCTGGTGAAAGGCCAGCGCCGCGCGCGGCGGCTGCGGCGAGCGGCGCAGCACGCTGACGAAGTCGCACGCATAGTGCAGGGTGCGCGGGGCCACGGCGCGCATCTGGCCGCGCTGCACGAAGCCTTCAGCGTAGTGGTCGGGCAGAAAGCCGACGAAGCGGCCCGAGAGGATCAGCGTGGCGATCGCCTCCTGCTCGAAGGCGGTGGCCTGGCGCTTGAGCCGCTGGCCGTGCGCCAGCGCCATGTTGGGCGAGTGGTAGCCCAGGCCGGCAAAGTCCTTGCGGGCCCGCAGCGCCGGCCAGTCCAGCGCCGGATGCTTTTGTTTGAATAGCGCGTGCGCCGCGCCGCAATACAGGTGCATGGTCTCGCCAAACAGCCGGTCGTAGCGCAGGCTGGCCGAGGCGCGGTGCGCCGGGATCACGCCGACGGCGAAGCTGCCGTCCATCACGCCGCGCTCGATGTGCTGGATGCTGCCCACGTGCAGGTGCAGCCGCACCTCGGGCGCCAGCGCCACGAAGTCGGCGATGGCGGCGTGGATGCGCGCCGCGGGGTTGCTGGCGGTCTTGTCGAACAGCGCCACGTGCAGCGCGCCGCCCATGCGGTCGTGGATGTCGTCCACGCTGGCGCGAAAGCCGTCCACCGCCGCCAGCAGGCGCAGCGTCTCGTCGTACACGCGCTGGCCCTCGGCCGTCAGCGCAAAGCCGGCGCGCCCGCGCCGGCACAGCACGAGGCCGAGGCGCGTTTCCAGGTCCTTCACGTGGCGGCTGACGGTGCTGGTGCCGATGTTGAGCTCCAGTTCGGCCGCCGACAGCCCGCCGCATTCGACCACCGCCTTGAACACCTGCAGCAGGCGCAGGTCCATGTCGCTCACCTGGCCAAGCACCGGGCGCGTGCGGCTGGCGGGCGTGGGGGCTTTTACTTGCATAGACTGGCAACCAAACTTGAATGTTTGCCTATTTAACCGATTAAGCGCGCGGCCGACAATGCCTGCCTGCCCTTGTGACGGACCCCAAAAGGAGACAAGCCATGAGCGTGACCACCGCCACCCCGAAACCCACCACCGCCCCGCGCCAGGACGCCGCCTGGCTCGCCGCGCACTGGATGCCCTTCACCGCCAACCGCCAGTTCAAGCGCGATCCGCGCATGGTGGTGGCCGCGCAGGGCGCCTACTTCACCGACGGCGATGGCCGCCAGGTGTTCGACGGCCTCTCCGGCCTGTGGTGCACCGGCCTGGGCCACGGCCGACGCGAGATCGCCGAGGCCGTGGGCAAGCAGGCCGCCCAGCTTGACTACGCGCCGGCGTTCCAGTTCGGCCACCCGCTGTCGTTCGAGCTGGCCAACAAGCTGAAAAGCCTGACGCCCGCCGGGCTGGACCACGTGTTCTTCACCTCGTCCGGCTCCGAGGCCGCCGACACCGCGCTGAAGATGGCGCGCGCCTACTGGCGCCTGAAGGGCCAGGGCGGCAAGCAATTGCTGGTGGGGCGCGAGAAGGGCTACCACGGCGTCAACTTCGGCGGCTTCTCGGTCGGCGGCATGGTGGCCAACCGCAAGCTCTACGGCCAGGCGGTGCCGGCCAGCCACCTGCCGCACACCCAGCCGCCCGCCGGCACCTTCGCCAAGGGCCAGCCGGCCGAGGGCGGCCAGGCGCTGGCCGACCGCCTGCTCGACCTGATCGCGCTGCACGACGCCAGCAACATCGCCGCCGTCATCGTCGAGCCCTTCAGTGGCTCGGCCGGCGTGCTGATCCCGCCGGTGGGCTACCTGCAGCGCCTGCGCGAGATCTGCACCCAGCACGACATCCTGCTGATC
>JAEXBL010000240.1 GCA_023394015.1 Pseudomonadota bacterium
GGCTTGGCCCGCGTGGGCGCCGGCTTGCGGGCATTGCTGGTGCTGCTGGTCTGCGCCTGCGCCGGCAGCGCCAGCGCCACACAGGCCAGCGGCGGCAGCAGCCAGCGGGCATCGACCAGACGTGAAAGAACACGGGACATCTTGTTTCTCCTTAACGCACCCTCGGCATCAAGCCAGCCCAGAACCGAAGGCCGCGGTGCAGGCCGTACCAGCGAACGCCGTGCCCGGACCTGCGCTGGGCACTGGCGTTGTCCCCCCTGCGAAGCAAAGGGGGCTGAGGCCCGCGGCTCCAGACCTGCCTGCGCAGGCCTGGACGGGCCGAAGAGCCGCCGCCTCTGGCGGCGAGCACGTGGCGCTCCGCGACTCAGGGGGGTTAGTCATACTCCATGAACCGGCTCGGCGGCAGCGTGATCTCTTCGCGCAGGTACTGGTAACGCGGAACGTGGTTGCGCAGCGTACGCAGCGGGTTGCTGCCCAGGCGCGACAGGCCGACGAATTCGATCTGGAACATGATGCGCTTGGTGGACGAGTGCACCGAGCTGTTGAGCTTTTCCAGCACCACGCGGCCGATCCAGCAGCCGGCATCGTATTCGAGGCCCAGGATGGCGTCCACCAGCCGGCTTTCGCGCAGGCTGTAGTTGAGCCGACCGACGCTGTACCAGCGCCCCTGGCAGCTGCCGCCGCCGCTGGCGGACACGGTGTGGCCCAGCTCGCCCCGGCGGCCGACCAGATCGCCCAGGGGCCACTGCCAGCCGATGTCGAGGTGCTCGCTTTTCAGGTCGCGCTGGTAGCGGTAGGCGGCGCTCACGGTGCGGAACGGCCCCGGCGAATAGCGCGCCTGCAGGGTGCTGCGGGTGCTGCGCCGGGTGTCGGGGTTGTACTGCACCACGCCGTCGAAGGCCCAGCGCGGGTCCCAGTTGATGCCGGCGCCCAGCATGATGTCGGACCAGCCCTTGGCTGTCGGCGTGCCGCCCGGCAGCACCACGCGCTGGCCGGCGAAGCGGTAGCGCTGGGCAATGCCCAGGCGCACCGCCTCGGCGCCGGTGGCGGGGTCGAGCAGGCGCGTGGTCAGGCCGCCGGTGATGAGGTTGTTGTCGACGATGCGGTCGTGCCCGGCAAAGGCGTTCTCGGCCCAGATGGTGGCGAAGTTGAAGTCGTAGGCGCCGGTGTCGTAGTTGGGCAGCAGGTTCTGGTCGCGGTAGGGCGTGTAGACGTACATCAGCCGCGGCTCCAGCGTCTGGCGAAAGCCGCGGCCGAAGTAGCGCGCCTCGCGCTCGAAGACCAGGCCGCTGTCGAGGCTGAAGGTGGGCAGCACGCGGCTGGCCGACTGCTCGCCATTGGCCAGCGGCCGGTCGAACTGGTAGTGGCTGGCGTGCAGTTGCACCTTGGGCGTGAGAAAGCCCCAGGGCCGCGTGAACGGCCGCGCCAGCTGCGCGTGCACGAAACTGCGGTCGGCGTTGGGCTGGCGGGTCCAGAAGCTGTCGGCGCGAAAGCGGGTGAAGTCGGCATCCACCGCATAGTCGAAGCCGCGGTCGTTGATGCGGCCCCAGCGACCGCTGAGCTGCGGCAGGCGGTCGTAGGGCGGCACGATGGGCGCGCTCACATCCTGCAGGGTCTGCCACTTCAGCGCCCGCGCGCTGGCCGAGAAGTCGCCCTTTGACCAGCTCAGCACGCCGTCGTTGGCCAGCAGGCGCGTGGTCAGCGACAGGCCGCGGCGGCTGAAGTCGCGCCAGTAGTCGTTGTCGCTGACGCGGTTCAGGTTCAGCCCCAGGCCGACGTTGCCGATTGCGCCGATGCCGGTGTCGTAGCTGCCGTCGTGGCGCGCAAACAGGCCCCAGCGGTCGCGGTGGCGCAGCCGGTCGTTGGGCATCAGGTGGGCGTCGATGCGGCCCTGGTAGTTGTTTTCCAGGTAGCGGAACTCGGCGCCCAGGTCCACGCCCCGGCGCAGCATGACCGAGGGCGTGAAGGTGGCATCGCGGTTGGGCGCGATGTTCCAGTAGTAGGGCACCGCCAGGTCCAGGCCGCTCTTGTTGTCGAGGCCGATGGTGGGCGGCAGCCAGCCGGAGCGCCGCCGCTCGCTGAGCGGAAAGCTGATGGCCGGCACCGGCAGGATGGGCACGCCCTTGAACTCCAGCACCGCGCCCTCGGCGCGGCCCTCGTCGGCCTCGCGGTCAAGCTCCAGCCGGTCGGCCCGCAGGATCCAGTCGGGCACCCAGTCGGGGCCGCCGCGCGGGCAGGTGGTGTAGCTGCCTTGCGTCACGCTGGCGCGGTCGCGGTCCAGCAGGTCCAGCCGCTCGGCCTGGCCGTGCGCGCCGGTGGCCAGAAAACGGTAGGTGGGCTGCAGCAGAAAGCCCTCCATGGCGTCCAGGCGCAGCTGCCCCTCGGTGGCGGTGTAGCGGTCGCCCCCGGCGTTCAGGCGCACGCCGCCGGTGACGGTGGCGGTGTCGGTGGTCTGGTCGTACACCAGCCGGTCGGCGCGCGCCACGCGGCCGGGCTGGCGCAGCTCGGC
>JAEXBL010000273.1 GCA_023394015.1 Pseudomonadota bacterium
ACCTTACACCACGGCGCCCGAGTTCGGATCGTTGGCGTCGCCTTCCTTGCGCCCGCCCTTGATCAGGTCCTCGCGGCGGATGCCCAGCCACATGGCGATGGCGGCGGCGACGAACACCGACGAGTAGATGCCGAACAGAATGCCGATGGTCAGCGCCACGGCGAAGTAGTGCAGCGTCTCGCCGCCGAACAGCAGCATCGACAGCACCACCATCTGCGTCGAGCCGTGGGTGATGATGGTGCGGCTGATGTTGGCGGTGATGGAGTTGTTGATGATCTCCACCGTGCTCATCTTGCGGTAGCGGCGGAAGTTCTCGCGGATGCGGTCGAAGATGACCACCGACTCGTTCACCGAATAGCCCAGCACCGCCAGCACCGCCGCCAGCACCGACAGCGAGAACTCCCACTGGAAGAAGGCGAAGAAGCCCAGGATGATGATCACGTCGTGCAGGTTGGCGATGATGCCGGCCACCGCGTACTTCCACTCGAAGCGCATCGACAGGTAGACCATGATGCCGAGGATCACGAAGACCAGCGCCTTCAGGCCGTCGGCGGCCAGTTCCTGCCCCACCTGCGGGCCGACGAACTCGGTGCGCCGCAGCTGCACGTCGGGGTTGGCGGCCTTCAGCGCCTGCAGCACCTGCTCGCTCTGCTGGGCCGTGGTCTTGCCCTGCTGCACCGGCAAGCGGATCAGCACATCCTGCGAGGTGCCGAAGTTCTGCACCTGCGCCTCGCCAAAGCCGAGCGAGCCGACGGTGCTGCGCACCTTGGCCAGGTCGGCCGGCTGGCTGTAGCTGACCTCCATCACGGTGCCGCCGGTGAACTCCACCGACAGGTGCAGCCCGCGCGTGACCAGGAAGAACAGCGCCAGCACGAAGGTGAGGACCGAGATGACGTTGAACACCAGCGCATAGCGCATGAAGGGGATGTCACGCCGGATCTTGAAGAATTCCATGGATCGACCCTCCCGCTCAGCCTTGCTTGTCCGTCGCCAGCGCCGCAGCGCCCTCGGGCCGCCACACGGTGCCGATCGACACCGTGCGCAGCTTTTTCTGCCGCCCGTACCACCAGTTGACCAGCCCGCGCGAGAAGAACACCGCCGAGAACATCGAGGTCAGGATGCCGATGCAGTGCACCACCGCAAAGCCGCGCACCGGGCCCGAGCCGAAGGCCAGCAGCGCCAGGCCGGCGATCAGCGAGGTGATGTTGGAGTCCAGGATGGTGGCCCAGGCGCGCTCGTAGCCCGAGTGGATGGCCGCCTGCGGCGAGGCGCCGCTGCGCAGCTCCTCGCGGATGCGTTCGTTGATCAGCACGTTGGCGTCGATGGCCATGCCCAGCGTCAGCGCCACGGCGGCGATGCCGGGCAGCGTCAGCGTGGCCTGCAGCATCGACAGGATGGCCATCAGCAGCAGCAGGTTGAACGACAGCGCGATCGACGAGAACACGCCGAACAGGTGGTAGTAGACGATCATGAACACCACGATCGCCGCGAAGCCCCAGGTCACGCTGTTGAAGCCCTTGGCGATGTTGTCGGCGCCCAGGCTGGGGCCGATGGTGCGCTCCTCGATGATCTCCATCGGCGCCGCCAGCGAGCCGGCGCGCAGCAGCAGCGCCAGGTCGTTGGCCTCCACCGTGGTCATCGAGCCGGAGATCTGGAAGCGCGTGCCCAGCTCGGCCTGGATCACCGGCGCCGTCAGCGCCTCGCCCTTGCCCTTCTCGAACAGGATGATGGCCATGCGCTTCTTCAGGTTCTCGCGGCTGACGTCGCGCATGATGCGCCCGCCCTTGGCGTCCACCGTCAGGTCCACCTTGGGCTGCTGGGTCTGCGAGTCGAAGCCGGGCTGGGCATCGGTCAGGCTGTCGCCGGTCAGGATCACCTGGCGCTTGACGATCACCGGGCGGCCGTCGCGCTCGAGGAACTTCTCCGAGCCGAAGGGCACCGGGCCCTCGCCCAGCTCGGCGGCGCGGCCCTCGGTGCTTTCGTCCACCAGGCGCATTTCCAGCGTGGCGGTGCGGCCCAGGATGTCCTTGGCCTTGGCGGTGTCCTGCACGCCGGGCAGCTGCACCACCACGCGGTCGGCGCCCTGCTGCTGGATCACCGGCTCGGCCACGCCAAGCTCGTTGACGCGGTTGTGCAGCGTGTTGATGTTCTGCTTGACGGCGTCGCTTTGCACCTTCTGCAGCGCCTGCGGCTTGAAGCTGGCGACCAGGCGCAGCTCGCCGCCGGCGGACTCGGCCACGTCCAGGTCGGGCTGGGTGGCGGCGATGACGCGGCGCGCGGCCTCCAGCGTGGCGGCGTCGCGGGCGCGGATCTCGATGGCGTTGCCCTCGCGGCTGACGCCGCCGTGGCGCACGTCCTTCTCGCGCAGCACCAGGCGAATGTCGGAGGCCAGCGTGTCCAGCCGCTTGGTAATGGCGGCACGCATGTCCACCTGCAGCATGAAGTGCACGCCGCCGCGCAGGTCCAGCCCCAGGTACATCGGCTTGGCGTTCAGCGCCTCCAGCCAGGCCGGCGAGCGCGCCACCAGGTTCAGCGCCACGATGTGCCCCGGGTCGGTCGGGTCGGGGTTCAGGGCGCGCTCGATGCTGTCCTTGGCCTTGAGCTGGTTGTCGGGCGTGTCAAAGCGGGCCCAGACCGAGTTGCCCTCCAGGCTCAGGCGGGTGGGTGTCAGCGCCGCGCCCTTGAGCGCCGCCTCGACCCGGGCCAGCGTGTCGGCATCCACCTTGGTGGTCACCTTGCCGGCCGACACCTGCACCGCCGGCGATTCGCCGAACAGGTTGGGCAGCGTGTAGGTCACCGCCACCAGCACGCTGATGAGGATGATGATGTACTTCCAGAGGGGATATCGGTTCATGAACAGGGGTCGGTGGGACGGCCGGCGGCGCCGGCCTTAAGGGGCGGACGGCCCGGCGCGGTGCCCGGGCGGCACGGGCGCCGGGGTGCGATTCGGCCGCTTACTTGATGGTTCCCTTGGGCAGCACCTGCACCACGGCGCTGCGCTGCATCTGCACCTCGACGCCGTTGGCGATCTGCAGGCCGATGTGGCTGTCGGTGAGGGTGCTGACCTTGCCCAGCAGGCCGCCGGCGGTCACCACCTCGTCGCCCTTGGCCAGGGCATCGACCATGGCGCGGTGCTCTTTCTGCTTCTTCATCTGCGGGCGGATCATGATGAAGTACAGCACCACGAACATCAGCACCAGCGGCAGCATGCTCATAAGGGACGAACCCATGTCACCGCCTCCTGCGGCGGCCGGGGCGGTCTGGGCGAAAGCATTGGAGATGAACACCGTCGGAACTCCTGAGAAAAGGCGGTCAAAAGAGGGGCCGCGCGGACGCCGCGGGCCGGGCAGCGCGCCGCGACCGGGCGCGCAAGGCAACCCGTTATTCTAAAGCGCGCCCTGCCCGGCACCGGGCAGGGCCGGGCACCGGGCCGCGTTGCTGCCAAACTGGAAGCTGCCCGCGCCGGCCTGGTCGGCGCTGCGGGCCGATGGGCTTGCAGCCGGGGCTGAAGACTCAGGCCACCTGCCGCGGCGCCGCCGGGGCGGTGGCCGGCTGGCGGTAGGCGTCCATCAGCTCGGCCCAGCGGCTGCGCGCCGCCTTCAGGTGGCGCTCCTTCACGTGGCCATAGCCCTTGATCTGCTCGGGGATGCGGGCGATCTCCACCGCCGTGGCGTGGTTGTCGCTGCGCAGGCTTTTCAGCACTTCCTCGATGCTGGCGCGGTACTGCTGGATCAGCGCGCGCTCGGTGCGGCGCTCCTCGGTGCGGCCGAAGACGTCGAGCGCGCTGCCGCGCAGGCCGCGGAACCTGGCCAGCAGGCGGAACTTGCCCAGCATCGACGGGCCGTATTTCTTCTTCACCAGCTCGCCGCGCTCGTTGCGCCCCGCCGTCAGCGGCGGCGCCAGGTGGTAGTTCACGGTGTAGTCGCCCTCGAACATGTCGTCGATGCGCTTGAGGAAGGCCGGGTCGCTGTGCAGGCGGGCCACCTCGTACTCGTCCTTGTAGGCCATCAGCTTGAACAGGTAGCGCGCCACGGCTTCGGACAGCGCGGTCTTGCCCAGCCGGCTCTCGGCCTGCTGCACCTGCTCGACGAAGGACTTGTAGCGCTCGGCATAGGCGGCGTTCTGGTAGGCGGTGAGAAATTCCACGCGCCGCGCGATCAGCGCTTCCAGCGTCTCGCGCTTCTTGAACTGGATCACCTGCGCGCCACCGGCGGCGCCGCTCAGCAGCTTCTCGACGCGCGCAAAGTCGTGCGCGGCCTGCCGGCCCCATTCGAAGGCGGCCTTGTTGTTCTGGACCTGCACGTTGTTCAGCTCCATGGCGCGCAGCAGCGACTCGCGTCGCAGCGGCACCCAGCCCTTTTGCCAGGCGTAGCCCAGGATCATCGGGTTGACGTAGATGGTGTCGCCCAGCAACTGGCTGGCCATGGCGTCGGCGTCGAACATCGACAGGCCCGAGGGCCCCACGGCGCGCGCGATGTCGGCGGCGCAGCGATCCGACGGGTTCTGCCAGGCGCCGTCGCGCACAAACGCCGCCGTCGGCGTGCCGTGCGAGTTCAGCGCCACGTGGGTGCGCCCCTCGCGCATGCGCTGCAGGGTTTCCTTGTGGGCGGCCACGATCGGGTCGCAGCCGACGATCAGGTCGGCCGCCGCCATGCTCACGCGGGTGGTGCGGATGTCGTCCTGCGTGGCGCCGATGAGCACGTGGCTCCAGGTGGCGCCGCCCTTTTGCGCCAGCCCGGCGGCGTCCTGCGTGACGATGCCCTTGCCTTCCATGTGCGCGGCCATGCCCAGCAACTGGCCGATGGTGATGACGCCGGTGCCGCCCACGCCCGCCACCACGATGCCCCAGGCGCCGCCCGGCGCCGGCTGCTGCGGCACCGGCTCGGGCAGCGCGCCCAGATCGAACGGCGACACGCTGGCCTTGGTCTTGGCTTTCTTCTTGAGCTGCCCGCCCTCGACGGTGACGAAGCTCGGGCAGAAGCCGTTCAGGCAACTCATGTCCTTGTTGCAGGTGCTCTGGTTGATGGTGCGCTTGCGGCCGAACTCGGTTTCCAGCGGCTCCACCGACAGGCAGTTACTCTGCACGCTGCAGTCGCCACAGCCCTCGCACACGGCCTCGTTGATGAGCACGCGCACGGCCGGGTCGACCATGGTGCCGCGCTTGCGGCGGCGGCGCTTCTCGGTGGCGCAGGTCTGGTCGTAGATGATGACCGTGGTGCCCTTGATCTCGCGGAACTCGCGCTGGATGGCGTCGAGCCGGTCGCGATGGTGGATCTCGATGCCTTCGGGCAGGCCCAGGCTTTGCGCACCCTGGTACTTCTCAGGCTCGTCGGTCACCACGGTGATCCTGGCCGCGCCCTCGGCGCGCATGTTCTGCGCGATCTGGATCACCGACAGCCCCTCCGGCCGCTCGCCGATGGGCTGGCCGCCGGTCATGGCCACGGCGTCGTTGTAGAGGATCTTGTAGGTGATGTTGACGCCCGCGGCCACGCTTTGCCGCACCGCCAGCGAGCCGCTGTGGTAGTAGGTGCCGTCGCCCAGGTTGGCGAACACGTGCTGTTCGTGGCTGAACGGCTGCTGGCCCACCCAGGGCACGCCCTCGCCGCCCATCTGCGTGAAGCCGACGGTGGCCCGGTCCATCCAGATGCTCATGAAGTGGCAGCCGATGCCGGCCATGGCGCGCGAGCCCTCGGGCACGCGGGTGCTGGTGTTGTGCGGGCAGCCCGAGCAGAACCAGGGCAGGCGGTCGGCGCCGCTGCCGGCCACTTCCAGCGCCTGCATGGTCTGCTCGGCGGCGTCCAGGATCGCCAGCTGGCGGTCGATGCGCGCCGTCATGTCGGCGTCCAGGCCCAGGCGCTTGAGCCGCGCGGCGATGGCGCGCGCGATCAGCGCCGGCGTCAGGTCGGCGGTGGCGCGCAGCAGCGTGTTGGCCGTGGGGTTGCCGCGCGCCCACTCGCCGCCGGAATGGTTGCCGTCGGCGCCCTCGTGGTACTTGCCCAGCACGTTGGGCCGCACGTCGGGGCGCCAGTTGTACAGCTCTTCCTTGATCTGGTATTCGATGATCTGGCGCTTTTCCTCCACCACCAGGATTTCCTTCAGGCCGGTGGCGAACTCGCGCGTGGTGGCGGCCTCCAGCGGCCACACCACGTTGACCTTGTGCAGCCGGATGCCGAGCTGGCGGCAGGTGGCGTCATCCAGCCCCAGGTCGATCAGGGCCTGGCGCGTGTCGTTGTAGGCCTTGCCGCTGGCAATGATGCCGAAGCGGTCATTCGGCCCCTCGATCACGTTGTGGTTCAGCCGGTTGGCGCGCACGTAGGCCAGCGCGGCGTACCACTTGTAGTTGAACAGGCGCTCCTCCTGCGGCAGCGCGGCGTCGGGCCAGCGGATGTGCACGCCGCCGGGCGGCATCTCGAAGTCCTGGGGCAGCGCGATCTGCACGCGCTCGGGGTCGATCAGGGCGGTGGCGCTGGATTCGACGATCTCCTGCACCGTCTTCATGCCGGCCCACACGCCGGCGTAGCGGCTCATGGCGAAGGCATGCACGCCCAGGTCCAGGATCTCCTGCACCGACGACGGAAAGAACACCGGCAGCCCGCAGGCTTTGAAGATGTGGTCGCTCTGGTGCGCGGCGGTGCTGCTCTTGGCCACGTGGTCGTCGCCGGCCACGGCGATCACCCCGCCCCAGGGTGTGGTGCCGGCCATGTTGGCGTGCTTGAACACGTCCGAGCAGCGGTCCACGCCCGGCCCCTTGCCGTACCAGATGCCGAACACGCCGTCGAAGCGGTTGCTGCCCGGCGGCGCAAAACCCAGCTGCTGCGTGCCCCACAGGGCGGTGGCGGCCAGCTCTTCGTTCACGCCAGGCTGGAACACGATGTTCTGTGCCTCCAGGTGCTTGCGCGCGCCCCACAGCGCCTGGTCATAGCCACCCAGCGGCGAACCGCGGTAGCCGCTGATGAAGCCGGCGGTGTTCTTGCCGGCCAGCGCGTCGCGCTGGCGCTGCAGCATGGGCAGCTTGACCAGCGCCTGCACGCCGCTCATGAAGGCGCGACCGTGGTCCAGGCTGTACTTGTCGTCCAAGGTCACTGTTTCCAGCGCCTTGCGGATGTGTTCGGGCAGGGGGGCGTTCATCGTGCATGTCTCCTGTTGGGGCGGCGGCCTTGTGGGCCAGGGCCATCGGCGCAGCCTCCGGGTGGGTGGGCGCGTCGTTTATTTGAAAGCAAAGTGTATGCCGCCTGCCGCGATAAGTGTTTTCTTTGCGTTCCCGATTTCACGCCAGCAAAGAAAGATTCTTTCTAGAATCAGGCCATCATGGAAACGCTGGACACCTACGACCTGGCCATCCTGCAACATCTGCAGGAAGACGGGCGCCTCACCAACACCGAGCTTGCGCAGCGCGTGGGCCTGTCGGCCGCGCCCTGCTGGCGCCGCGTGCGGGCGCTGGAGCAGGCCGGCTTCATCCGCGGCTACCGCGCCGAGATCGACCGCCACAAGCTCGGCCTGGGCGTGCTGGCCTTCGTGCGGCTCGATGCGGCGCAGATCGGCGCCGCCTCCATGCGCGGGCTGGAGCAGGCCATTCGCCAGCGGCCCGAGATCATCAGCTGCCACTACATCAGCGGCACCGGCACCTTCGAGCTGCAGGTGATCAGCCCCGACCTGGAGCAGTTCAGCCGCTTCGCGCGCGAAGTGCTGCTGCACCTGCCGAACGTGAAGGACATGCACACCAGCTTCTCGCTGGGCGAGGTGAAGGCCGGCGGCGCACTGCCGCTGCAGCACCTGCTGGACGCGCGCCGCGGGCGCTGAGCCACGCCGGCCGACCGGTCACAAGTCGTCACGCTGCTGTCACGACATTGCCACATTGCGCCGGCAGGATGCGGGCTTCGCATAGGTCTGCTTCATCCCACGAAAGTCCCACTCTGTCATGAACCTCACCCCTGTTTCCGAATACGACGACAACGAGATCGTCAACCATTCCGCCAATCCGCACATGGACAGCATCCTGGCGGCGCGCCTGAGCCGCCGCGGCGCGCTCAAGGGCGGCATCGGCGCCACCACCGCCGCGCTGCTGGGCAG
>JAEXBL010000347.1 GCA_023394015.1 Pseudomonadota bacterium
ACCGAGCGCCCCTTCACCGACATCGCCGCCGAGCTGCAGATGGCCGAGCCGCAGCTCATCGAGCGCCTGCACCGGCTGCTCAAGGACGGCGTGCTCACGCGCTTCGGCCCGCTCTATCACATCGAGCGCGCCGGCGGCCAGTTCATCCTGGCGGCGCTGCAGGGGCCGCCCGAGCGCTACGCCGAGGGCACGGCCCTGGTCAACGCCCTGCCCGAGGTGGCACACAACTACCGGCGCGAGCACGCGCTGAACATGTGGTTCGTGATCGCCGCCGAAACCCCCGAGGCCGCCTGGGCCGCCTGCGACCAGATCGAGGCCATCACCGGCCTGCCGGTGCACGCCTTCCCCAAGGAGCGCGAATACTTCGTCGGCCTGTACCTGCCGCTGCTGGCCCAGGCGCCCCGGCTGGACGCGGCCACCGCCACCACGGCGCCCTCGCCTTGCCCCGCGCCCGAGTCCGTCGCGCTGACCGCGTTCGACCGCCAGCTCATCGCCGCCACCCAGTCCGGCCTGCCGCTGGTGCCGCGGCCCTACGACAGCGTGGCCGCCGTCATTGGCAGCAGCGGCGACGCCGTGCGCGCGCGCCTGGCCGAGCTGCTGGCCGCCGGCGTGGTGCGCCGCATCGCCGCCGTGCCCAACCACTACCGCCTGGGCTACACCGCCAACGGCATGAGCGTGTGGGACGTGGATGACGACGCCGTGGACCGCCTGGGCGAGCTCATCGGCAGCCAGCCCGGCGTGAGCCACTGCTACCGCCGCCCGCGCAAGCCCGGCGTGTGGCGCTACAACCTGTTCGCCATGCTGCACGGCCACACCCGCGACGAGGTGCTGGCCCAGGCCGAGGTGCTGGCGCAGCTGCTGGGCCCGGCGCACCGCGCGCACGAGGTGCTGTTCTCCAGCGCCATCCTCAAGAAGACCGGCCTGCGCCTGCGGCAGGGCTCTTGAAGCTTCTTGAGGCCGCCTGCTCCGGCAGGCCCCTTCCAGCGACAACGGGCGCGCCGCCCTCGCGCGTCGACGCAGGCGGGACAATCGCCGGTTTCACCCGCCTTTCACGTTCCAGGAGTTTTCATGCAGCGCACCCTGCTCAAGTCCAAGATCCACCGCGCCACCGTCACCCATTGCGAGCTGCACTATGAAGGCTCCTGCGCCATCGACGAAGACTTGCTGGAGGCCGCCAACATCGTCGAGAACGAGCAGATCCATGTCTGGAACATCAACAACGGGGAGCGCTTCGTCACCTACGCCATCAAGGGGCAGCGCGGCAGCGGCATGATCTCGGTCAACGGCTCCGCCGCCCGGCGTGCGGCGCAGGGCGATCTGCTCATCATTGCCGCCTTTGCGCAGGTGGCCGAGGCCCAGGTGGCCGCGCACCAGCCCCGGCTGGTGTTCGTGGACGAGGCCAACCGCCAGGCCCAGCTGCGCCACGCGGTGCCCGTGCAGGCGCTCTGAGCCTCGCGTCGCCCTGCCGTCAAGGCTGAAGGCGCCCCGCCCCGCCCCGATCAGGCGGCGCCCAGGTGCGCCAGCAAGGCCCCGGGCGCCGACCCGCCTTTCAGGGCCGCGGTGAAGTCCAGCATGCGATCGATCGGCCGGCGCGCGCGTGCGATCAGTGCCGGGTCCACCTGGATGGCGTTGGCGCCGGTCTCCAGCACCTGCGCCACGCCGGCCAGGCCGTTCATGGCCATCCAGGGGCAGTGCGTGCAGCTCTTGCAGGTGGCGCCCTCGCCGGCCGTGGGGGCGGCGATGAAGGTCTTGCCGGGGTTCAGGGCGCGCAGCTTGTGCATCATGCCGCTGTCGGTGGCCACGATGAACTCGCGCGCGTCCAGCTCGCGCGCGGCCTTGAGGATGGCCGAGGTCGAGCCCACGGCATCGGCCAGGGCCACCACGTCGGCCGGGCTCTCGGGATGCACCAGCACCTTGGCCCCGGGATGCGCCTGTTTCAGCAGCGCCAGCTCCAGCGCCTTGAACTCGTCGTGCACGATGCAGGCGCCCGGCCAGAACACCATCTCGGCGCCGGTCTGCTGCTCGATGTAGGCGCCCAGGTGGCGGTCGGGCGCCCACAGGATGCGCTGGCCCGCGTCCTTGAGCGCCCGCACGATGTCGAGCGCGCAGCTCGAGGTGACCACCCAGTCGGCGCGCGCCTTGACCGCCGCGCTGGTGTTGGCATACACCACCACCGTGTGGTCGGGGTACTGGTCGCAAAAGGCCGAGAACGCGGCGCTGGGGCAGCCCAGGTCGAGCGAGCAGCTGGCGTCCAGGTCGGGCATCAGCACGGTTTTGTCCGGGCTGAGGATCTTGGCCGTCTCGCCCATGAAGCGCACGCCGCTCACCACCAGCGTGCGCGCGGCGTGGTCACGGCCGAAGCGCGCCATCTCCAGCGAGTCGCTGACGATGCCGCCCGTCTCCTCGGCCAGGTCCTGCAGGTCGGGGTGCACGTAGTAGTGCGAGACCATGACCGCGTCCTTCTCCTTGAGCAGGCGGCAGACGCGGTCCTTCAGCGCGGCGCGCTCGGCGGCGGACGGCTCGGGCGGCACGCGCGCCCAGGCCTGCCGGGTGGCGCAGGCGCCGTCCGCGGCGCCCGCGGCACCG
>JAEXBL010000383.1 GCA_023394015.1 Pseudomonadota bacterium
CCCGAACGCGCCACAGGCCGACGAGCTGCTGAAGGAAATCAGCGGCAAGGCCCTGACCAACCTGACCGACCCCAACGACCCCAGCAAGGTGCTGGTGCCGGCGGGCAGCCAGGTGGCCGGCTTCGGCGTGCTGCGCGACGACGGCAGCACCGCCTGCGGCAACTGGCTGTATTCGGGCGCCTGGGGCCCCACCGGCAACCTGACGGCGCGCCGCGACAACAGCGACCCCACCGGGCTGGGCGTGTACCAGAACTGGGGCTACGCCTGGCCGGCCAACCGGCGCATCCTCTACAACCGTGCCAGCGCCGACAAGGACGGCAAGCCCTGGGACCCGGAGCGCACCTACCTGGCGTGGCGCGGCACCTGGGCCGGCGGTGCGGACATCCCCGACATGCGGCCCAACGCCGCACCCGAGGAGGGGGTGGGCGCCTTCATCATGAACCCCGAGGGCGTGGCACGTCTGCACGCCATCGGCATGAGCGACGGCCCGTTCCCCGAGCACTACGAGCCGTTCGAGACGCCATTGGGCATGAACCCGATGCACCCGGACAGCCCGCAGGCAGTGAGCAACCCGGCGGCCCGCGTCTACAAGGGCGACATGGAGGCGTTCGGCAAGAAGGACGAGTTCCCCTACGCCGCCACCACCTACCGCCTGACCGAGCACCACCACTACTGGACCAAGCACGCGCGCAGCAACGCCATCACCCAGCCGCAGGCCTTCGTCGAGATCGGCGAGGAACTGGCCAAGGAAAAAGGCATCGGCCACGGCGACAAGGTGCGCGTGAAGTCCAACCGCGGTGAGATCGAGACCGTGGCCGTGGTCACCAAGCGCATCAAGGCGCTGCAGGTCAACGGGCAGAAGGTGCACCACGTGGGCATTCCGATCCACTGGGGCTTCAAGGGCGTCGCTCAGAACGGCTACCTCGCCAACTCCTTGACACCCTTCGTCGGCGACGCCAACTCGCAGACGCCGGAGTTCAAGGCGTTCCTCGTCAACCTCGAGAAGGCCTGAGGCAAGGAGGAGTTCAGAGATGTCCAGTCTTCAAACCCTGAACGTGGTGGCCCGCTCGGCCACCACCACCCCACCGCCCCAGGCGCGCGAGACCCCGGCGCTGGCCAAGCTGATCGATGAGTCCAAGTGCATCGGCTGCAAGGCCTGCCAGGTCGCCTGCATGCAGTGGAACGACCTGCGCGCCGACATCGGCCACAACGTCGGCGTGTACGACAACCCGGCCGACCTGACGCCGCAGTCCTGGACGGTGATGAAGTTCTTCGAGGTCGAGACCGAGAAGGACAACCTGGAGTGGCTGATCCGCAAGGACGGCTGCATGCACTGCGAGGACCCGGGCTGCCTGAAGGCCTGCCCGGCCCCCGGCGCCATCGTCAAGTACGCCAACGGCATCGTCGACTTCATCAGCGAGAACTGCATCGGCTGCGGCTACTGCGTCAAGGGCTGCCCGTTCGACGTGCCGCGCATCAGCAGCAAGGACAACAAGGCCTACAAGTGCTCGCTGTGCTCCGACCGCGTGGCGGTGGGGCTGGAGCCGGCCTGCGTCAAGACCTGCCCCACCGGCGCCATCGCCTTCGGCACCAAGGACGACATGGTCGCCTACGGCGAGAAGCGCGTCGGCGAGCTGAAGGAGCGCGGCATCCAGAACGCCGGCCTGTACAACCCCGAGGGCGTCAAGGGCACCCACGTGATGTACGTCATGAAGCACGCCGACCGGCCCGAGCTGGTCGACCTGCCGAAAGACCCGAGCATCAGCCCGATGGTGGCGGTCTGGAAGGGCATCGCCAAGCCGCTGGCCGTGGCCGGCATGGTGGGCGCGGTGGCCGCCAGCTTCTTCCACTACATGAAGTACGGCCCGGTGCCCGACCCGTCGGAAGAGAAGGAGGACGTGCAATGAAGAAAGTCCTGCGCCGCTACACCGATGGCGAGCGGCTGAACCACTGGTTCTTTGCCATCATGTTCTTCGCGGCCGTGTTCAGCGGCCTGGCGCTGTTCCACCCGGCGTTCTACTTCCTGACCAACCTGTTCGGTGGCGGCTCCTGGACGCGCATCCTGCACCCCTACATGGGCGTGGTCATGGTGCTGGCCTTCCTGTTCTTCGCGCTGCGGCTGATCGGCGAAAACCGCATCACCGCGCGCGACCGTGAATGGCGCAAGCACATGGGCTCGATGATGCGCGGCAACAAGGAAGCCATGCCCCCGGTGGACAAGTTCAACTACGGGCAGAAGATGGTCTACTGGATCATGCTGCTGGGCCTGCTGGTGCTGCTGGTCACGGGCGCGCTGTTCTGGCGCCCGTGGTTTGACGAGCTGGTGCCGATTCCGGTACAACGCGTGGCGGTGCTGCTGCACGCCATCGCCGCCGTGGGCGTGATCCTGGCGGTGATCGTCCACATCTACGCGGCGTTCTGGGTCAAGGGCACCATCCGGGCCATGAGCCAGGGCACCGTCACCGACGAATGGGCGGCGCTGAACCACCCGCTGTGGCGCGACCGCGTGGTGCAGCAAGGCGGCACGGAGCTGTCCCGGCGCTGAAGGGCCAGCCCCTTGAGCGACCGCGGGTGCCGCGCCTGACCGCCGGCACCCGTTTTCTTGACATGAGGAAAGAAAGCGAATGAGCGACACCGGCACCGTCCGCGTGATGTTACCCGAGGAAATTGCCACGCTGGGCAGCAGCCAGGTGCCGCACCTGCGCCTGCCCGAGCGCCGCAGTTGCTTCGCCGAGCGCGAGATGCGCCTGCGCCAGATGGCCCGGCAGCACGCCATGGGCGACTTCCTGCTCTTCATGGCCGAGGTGGCCCATGCCCAGCAGCAGGCCCTGGCGGCCATGCCGGCCGTGCCCCTGCCGACGCTGGACGCGCTGAGCCAGGCCACGCAGCAGGGCCGGCCGGCGCTGGACATCGAAACCTGGCCGCGCGACGCCGCCTGGCAGCAGGCCCTGCGCCAGATCGCCCAGGCCGTGCTGCCCAAGGCGCCCGAAGCCACGCGCCCCGTGCTGCAAGCCCTGATCGACGCGCCCGCCGAGGCGCTGGAGCGCCAGGCCGAGGCCCTGCTGGTGTTCCCCCACTCCTCGCTCGACCTGGCCCAGGCGCCACTGATCGGCGCGGCACTGCAAACCTACTGGGTGCACCTAGTCAGCGGCGTGCAGGCCAGCCACCCCGACAGGCACGCCGACGCCCTGTTCGGCCGCACCGACGACGCCAGCACCTGCCCTTGCTGCGGCAGCCTGCCGGTGGCCAGCATCACGCGCAACGTCGGCGGCGCCATGGCGCAGCGCTACCTGCGCTGCGGCCTGTGCGACAGCGAATGGCACATGCAGCGCACCCAGTGCAGCCACTGCCTGACGCGCGGGCAACTGGCCTACCAGTCGCTGGACCTGGCCACGGCCGACGGCGAGCCCGACGGCCAGCGCGCCGCCCGGGCCCCGGTGCAGGCCGAGGAGTGCGAGCACTGCCACCACTACCTGAAGATCATGCACACCGACCGCGACCCCTTCGTCGACCCGGTGGCGGATGACCTGGCGACGCTGCCGCTGGACCTGCTGATGTCCGAAGCCGGCCGCCAGCGCCACGGCCAGAATCTGGCACTGATCTTCCACCAGGGCAGCGACGACCCGAGCGCCGCAGCCGCCTTGCCCGACGGCCCAGACCCCGGCCGGCGAAAAGGGGCGCACTGATGGCGCGGCCCCCCGAATCCGTGGTTCACGGTTCCAAGGCCCTCCCAAGCGACCAGCCCCCGGCTCAAGCCCAAGACCTGCCTGCCATCGACCGCCTGCTGCGCCTGCCCGGCGTGGCGGCGCTGGTCGCCGAGCATGGCCACAGCCTGGTGGCCGACACGGCGCGCGCCCTGCTCTCGGAGTTCAGGGCGGCCGCCATCGCCGGCCAGTTGGCCCAGGCGGCCATCGAAGCGGACGCATTGACCAGCGCCATGAGCGCCCGCGTGCAGGCCCGCCTGGCGCCGCGCATGCGCACGGTGCTCAACCTCACCGGCACCGTCATCCACACCAACCTGGGCCGCGCGCTGCTGGCCGATGAAGCCCTGCAGCACCTGCTGGCCGTGATGCAGGCGCCCAACAACCTCGAATACGACCTGGCGACAGGCCGCCGCGGCGACCGCGACAGCATCGTCGAAGGCCTGCTGTGCGAGCTGACCGGCGCCGAAGCGGCGACGGTGGTCAACAACAACGCCGCCGCCGTGCTGCTCGGCATCGCCGCGCTGGCACGCCGCCAGGAGGTGATCGTCTCGCGCGGTGAACTGGTCGAGATCGGCGGCGCCTTCCGCATGCCCGACGTGATGGAAAGCGCCGGTGCCCGGCTGGTCGAGGTCGGCACCACCAACCGCACCCACCCGCACGACTACGAGCGTGCCATCACCGAGCAGACCGCCCTGCTGATGAAGGTGCACACCAGCAACTACGCCGTGCAGGGCTTCACCAGCGCCGTGGATGAGGCCACGCTGTGCCGGATCGCCCACGCGCGCGGCCTGCCGGTGGCCACCGATCTGGGCAGCGGCGCGCTGATCGACATGGCCGCCTACGGCCTGCCGCGCGAGCCCACGCCGCAGGAGATGCTCAAGGCCGGTTGCGACGTGGTCACGTTCAGCGGCGACAAGCTGTTGGGCGGCCCGCAGGCCGGCCTGATCGTCGGCACGCGCGAAGCCGTGGGCCGCATCCGCCGCTTCCCGATGAAGCGCGCGCTGCGCATGAGCAAGCTGCCGCTGGCCGCGCTGGAGGCCACGCTGAGGCTTTACCTGCGCCCCGAGCGCCTGGCGCGCGATCTGCCCACGCTGCGCCTGCTCACCCGCCCGCTGGCCGACATCGAGGCCGCCGCGCGCGCCGTGCTGCCCGCGCTGCAGGCCGCGCTGGCGCCGCGCTACACGGTGGCGCTGGCGGCCATGCAGGGCCAGATCGGCTCCGGCTCGCTGCCCGTCGAGCGCCTGCCCTCGGCCGGCGTGGCGATCGCGCCGGTCGAGAAAAAAGGCAGCGGCCGCGCCCTCGATGCGCTGGCCGATGCCCTGCGCCAATTGCCCATTCCCGTCGTCGGCCGTATTGCCGACGACCGCCTGTTGCTGGATTGCCGTTGCCTGGAGGACACCACCGCCCTGACGAACCGGATCCCGTTTTTGTCCCTGTGAGATTAGCTGGTCAGCTATTGAATAAGGAGCCCACGCATGACCCTCGATCGTCGCCACTTCATCGCCGGCCTGGCCGGCAGCGCCGCCCTGGCAGGCTGCGCCACCGTCCCCTCGGGTCACCCGACCGCCAGCCGCGGCGCGCCCCACCCCGCCTTCATCGGCAAGCCCACGCAAACCCTGCTGCCGCGCGGCAAGGCGCCGCGCGTCGTCGTCTGCGGCGGCGGCTGGGGCGGCCTGACTACGGCCGCCAACCTGCGCCAACTGGCGCCGCAGGCCGAGGTGGTGCTGATCGACCGCAACCCGCAGTTCTTCTCCAGCCCGTTGTCCAACATGTGGCTGGTCGGCATGATCGACGGCGAGCTGCTGACGCAGGATTACCTGCGCGTGTCTGAGCGCCTGGGCTACCACTTCGTGCAGGCCGAGGTGCAGGCCATCGACCGCGCCCGGCGCCGCGTCACCACCAGCCAGGGCGCGCTGGACTACGACTGGCTGGTCATCGCGCCCGGCATCCGCTACCAGTACGAAGCCTGGTTCGGCACCGACCGCGCCCTGGCCGACGCCACGCGCACCCGCTTTCCCAGCGCCTACGCCAGCAACAGCGAGTTCCTCAGCATCAAGCGCGCGCTGCAGGGCTTCAAAGGCGGCGAGCTGGTGATGAACCTGCCGCCGCCCCCGCAGCGCTGCCCGCCCCGCCCCTACGAGCGCGCCTGCCTGATCGCCTGGTACTTCAAGACGAACAGGATCAAGGGCCACATCACCATCCTCGACCACAAGCCCGCCATCGCCCCCATCGGCCTGGGCTACCAGCGCGCCTTCGACGAGCTGTACAAGGACTTCATCACCTACGTGCCCAACGCGCACGTGCAGGAGATCGACCCGTTCAACAAGCGCATCAAGACCGCGGCCGGCGACCAGCGCTTCGACCACGCCATCCTGATGGCGCCGCACAAGGCGGGCGACCTGGCCTGGCTGGCCGGCACCGTGAGCGAGGCCAGCAACGGCTGGGCCGACGTCGACGAGGTCAGCATGCAGGTCAAGGGCGACGAGCGCGTGTTCGTCATCGGCGACGCCATCCGCGCCGTCTCCACCCTGCCCTTTGGCTACTACCCCAAGAGCGCGCACATCGCCAACCGCCTGGGCCGCATCGTGGCCCACCAGATCGGCGAGGCGCTGGCCGGCCGCACGCCCGAGCGGCGCCTGCCCGACAACCTGTGCTACATGGTCGTCAACGGCACGCCCGGCCAGGCGCTGAACGTGCAGTTCGACTACGACTTCGACGCGCAAGGCCGCATCCGCCAGGTGCAGCGCGACTACAACGAGCGCACCGCGGCGCTGTTCAAGGACGACTTCCGCTGGGCCGACTTCATGTTCGCCGAGATGTTCGGCGGCATCGCGCCGCCGGTGCTGCCACACCCGGCCTACCGCGCCTGAGCCTGCTGAACCCATGATCGTCGGCACCGCAGGCCACATTGACCACGGCAAGACCACGCTGGTGGCGGCGCTCACCGGCGTCGACACCGACCGCCTGCCGGAGGAGAAAAAGCGCGGCATCAGCATCGAGCTGGGCTACGCCTTTCTCGACACGCCCGCCGGCGGGCGCATCGGCTTCATCGACGTGCCGGGCCACGAGCGCCTGGTGCACACCATGGTGGCTGGCGCCAGCGGCATCGACTTTGCGCTGCTGCTGGTGGCCGCCGACGACGGCCCGATGCCGCAAACGCGCGAGCACCTGGCGGTGCTGGCGCTGCGGGGCCGGGCGCGCGGCGGGGTCGCCATCACCAAGGCCGAGCGCGCCGATGCCGGGCGCATCGACGCCGTGCGGGCCGAGATGGCCGCCCTGCTGGCGCCCACGCCGCTGGCCGGCGCGCCCATCGTCGCCGTGTCGGCGCAGAGCGGGGACGGCATCGAGGCCCTGCGCGCCCTGCTTCTTGAAGCCGCCGATGGGCGACTGGCCGGCGCGGGCGATCAGTTTGATTCGCCTGCCTTCCGCCTGGCCATCGACCGCGCCTTCACCCTGCCCGGCACCGGCACCGTGGTCACCGGCACCAGCCACGCCGGCACCGTGCTGGTGGGCAACGAGGTGGCCCTCGTGCCCGGCACGCGCCGCGCGCGCGTGCGCAGCCTGCACGCGCAGAACCAGCCGGTGGAGGCCGCCCACGCCGGCCAGCGCTGCGCCGTGGCCCTGGCCGGCGTGGCCAAGGACGAGGTGGCACGCGGCCAGTGGCTGTGCGATCCGGCGATCGCCCTGAGCACCGACCGGCTCGACGCCCGCCTGACGCTCTGGCACGGCGAGGCGCGCGCGCTGCGCTCGGG
>JAEXBL010000387.1 GCA_023394015.1 Pseudomonadota bacterium
CTGCAGGGCGGGCCGCCGCCCGCCGCGGCCGAGGGCGCCGCGGCCGCCGCCACGCGCGAGCGCGCGCTGGCGGCCGGGGCAAAGGCTTGAATCAGGTCGCTCTGTCTATCTGAGGTGAGGCGGCCGACCCCATCCAGCGTCAGGCTACCACCACGTCGGCCGGCTGGCGCGCCCGCTCGATGAAGTCGCTGACCAGCACCAGTTGCTCGGGCACGTTCAGCGCGGGCGCGTGGCCGCAGCCGGGCACTTCCACCCACTGCAACTGCCCGCGCGCGCCGGGGCCGCGCGTGCGCATCTGCTCGGCGGTGTCCTGCAGCACCAGGTCGGAATCGACGCCGCGCAGCAGCAGCACGGGGATCTCCAGCGCGTCGTAGTGGTGCCAGATCAGGTAGTCGTCGGGGTGGTGGATGAACTGGCCGACGATGGCCGGGTCGTAGTGCGGCGTCACGCGGCCATCGGGCAGGCGGCGCGTGCTGGTCTCGGCCAGGCGGCGCCATTGCGCGTCGGTGAGCAGGCCGTAGGGCTGGTAGGCGGTGCGCAAGAAGGCCTCCAGCTCGGTCACGCGATCGAACGCCGGCGGCTGGCCGGCGTAGGCCTTGATGCGCTCGATGGCGGGCTGCGCCAGTTGCGGCGCGTTGTCGTTCAGCACCAGGCTGCGGATGCGGGCCTTCAGTTCCGGCTCGAAGTAGCCCGAGGCCGCCACCGTGCCAATGGCGCCGCCCATCGAGGTGCCGACCCAGTGGCAGTGCTCGATGCCGAGCTGCCCCACGAAGTCGCGCGCCAGCCGGGCGTAGAAGGCCAGGCAGTATTCGTCCTGGGGGTTGTCGGCCCATTGGCTCAGGCCGCGGCCGACGGTGTCGGGGCACAGCACGCGCCAGCCGCGCGCCGACAGGTGCGCGCCCAGCTCGTCCATGTCGCGCCCGGTGCGGGCCAGCCCGTGCCAGGCGATCACGGTGCCCTGCGCCGGGCTGGCGGGCTGCCAGTCGGTGTAGTGGACCTCGCGGCCGGCGCAGGTGAGGTAGTTGGAAGTGGGTGTCATAGGAATGATTCAGAAGGCCGCGGAGCAGGCCATGCCAGAACGCCGTGGCCGGGGTTTCCCCGGCCACCAGCGTTGTCCCTCTTAGGGGGAAGACGCCGAAGGCGGCTCAGGGGGGATGTCATTTCCGTGCGCGCAAGCGGCCCACCACGCCGGTCGGGAAGTAATACACCGACAGCACGAACAGCACGCCCAGCCACAGCAGCCAGCGGTCGGGCGAGAGCAGGGCCGACAGCAGCGGGATGCCGGCGGTGGCCTCGCTGCCGATGCGCAGCAAGTCCTGCAGGTAGCTCTGCGCCACCAGGAACAGCACCGAGCCGATCACCGCGCCGTAGAGGGTGCCCATGCCGCCGATGACGACGATGAGCAGCACGTCCATCATGATCTCGAAGCTGAGCGAGGTGTCCGGCCCGTTGTAGCGCAGCCAGATGGCCAGCATGGCGCCCGCCGCGCAGGCGAACAGCGCCGACAGCACCGACGACAGCGTGCGGTACACCACCACGCGGTAGCCGATGGCCTCGGCGCGGAACTCGTTCTCGCGGATCGCCTGCAACACGCGGCCGAAGGGCGAGTTGACGATGCGCAGCAGCAGCAGCACCAGCGCCACCGCCACCAAAAACAGCAGGTAGTAGGTGATGATCTTGCCGTCGATCAGCACGCCGAACAGCTCGGTCTCGAACGGCTCGAAGCTGGGGCTGAGCACCTCCGGCAGGCGGAAGGTGAGGCCGTCCTCGCCGCCGGTCCAGTCCGACAGCTGCGAGGCCAGCGTCTGGAACGCCGCCGCCACCGCCAGCGTGATCATGGCGAAGAAGATGGCCCGCACCCGCAGCGAGAACAGGCCGATCGCCAGCGACAGCAGCAGCGTCAGCACCAGCGCGCCGCCCAGGCCCACGGCCAGTGCGCTCCAGCTGGCGCCCATGCGCGAGCTGGCGATGGCGATGCCGTAGGCGCCGATGCCGAAGAACATGGTGTGCGCGAAGCTGACGATGCCGGTGTAGCCCAGCAGCAGGTCGAACCCGGCCACCAGCACCACGAAGATCAGCACCTTGGCCGCCACGTTGAGCGCCTTCACGCCCGGAAACAGGAACGGCGCAAAGGCCAGGCCGATGAAGATGGCCACGAGGATCACGGCCAGCAGCTTGTTGCGCGGCAGGTCGTGGGAGAGCAGGCGACTGAGCATGGGCAATCTGGAGGAATAAGAAGTGGCGGTCGAGCCAGCGGGGTCGGTGTGGCTGACGCCGCTCAAGGTGGCGTTGGCTGTTGTATTCATGGTCATGCCCGTGCTTGAAAAGTCCGAAGGCCGCGGAGCACGCCATGCCAGCGAACGCCACGCCCGGACCTGCGCCGGGCGTTGGCCTTGTCCCCCTCCCGCAGGAGAGGGGGGAAGGTGCGAAGCGACGCAGGGGGGTGTTCATCTGTTCGCCACCGGGTACACGCCCTGCGGGCGCCACAGCAGGATGGCGACCATCAGCGCGATGTTGGAAAACAGCGCCACCTTGGGTACCAGAAAGCCGGTGTAGTTGGCCATCAACCCCACCAGCAGGGCGCCGATTAGCGCGCCCAGCGTGCTGCCCAGGCCGCCGATGATGATGACGATGAAGATCAGGATGTTGACCTGCGCGCCCATCTGCGGGATCACGCTCTGCTGGTACAGCCCCCACATCACGCCGCCCAGTCCGGCCAGCGCGCTGCCGACCACGAACACACCAATAAAAAGGCGCCGAATGCGATAGCCGAGCGATTCGACCATTTCCCTGTCCTGCACTCCAGCGCGAATCAGCAGGCCGACCTTGGTGCGCGACAAGGTCCAGGCCAAGGCCGCGAACACGAGGGCGCCGACGACGACGGCCACCACGCGGTATTTCTCGACGGCGGCATCGCCGATCAGCCACGAGCCGCGCATGCCCTCGGGCAGCGGCAGCGGAATCTGCTGCGGACCCCAGATGACCTTGATCAGCTCTTCGCCGATGATCATGCCGCCCATGGTGATGAGGATCTGCTTCAGGTGCTGGCCGTACACCGGGCGCACGATGAAGCGCTCGAACGCCAGGCCGATGGCGCCGGCCACCAGCATGGCGACCACCATGGCCGGCACCACCGCCATCAGGTTGCGCCAGATGGCGGCCGAGCCCGTCCAGTCGGCCATGCCGCCCAGCACGCTGGTGGCCACGAAGGCGCCCAGCGCGATGAACACGCCGTGGCCGAAGTTCAGCACGTCCATCAGGCCGAACACCAGCGTCAGGCCCGAGGCGATGATGAAGATGATCATGCCCATGGCCAGGCCCGCCACGGTGAGCGTGAGCCAGGTGGAGCCGGAGCCGATCAGCGGCAGCGCCGCCAATGCCAGCAGAGGTACCAGCAGCAGGGGTTTGTAGTCGAGGTCGAGTTTCATGGTTTCAACTGCAATGACGAAATGACTTCGCTGCGCTTCAGTGACGAAATGACCTGGCCTTTGTCATGGCGCGCAGCGCCGTCATCGAAGCGAAGCGAGGTCATGCGCCGCAGGCGCGTCATCCGGGCGTTCACAGCGACAAGCCCAGCAGCCGCTGCTGCAGGCCCTCGTCGGCGGCCAGCGCGGCCATGGTGCCGGCGTGCACCACGCGGCCGTCGTCCATCACCGCCACGGTGTCGCCCAGGCGCTTGGCGAAGTGGATGTTCTGCTCCACCAGCAGGATCGTCACGCCCTGCGCCTTGAGCTGGCGGAAGGCGTCGATCATGTTGTTGATGATGGCCGGCGCCAGGCCCTTGCTGGGCTCGTCCACGATCAGCAGCTCGCGCGGCTCGACGATGGCGCGGCTGACGGCCAGCATCTGCTTCTGCCCGCCCGAGAGCTTGCCAGCCGGGTGGTTCCAGAACTTCTCCACCGCCGGAAACAGCTTGAAGATCCACTGCAGGCGCGCCTCGTCGATCTGCGCCGCGCTGCGGGCGGCGCGCGCGGCCAGCACCATGTTTTCCTTCCCCGTCAGGTCGGCGAACACGCCCATGTTCTCGGGCACGTAGGCGATCCCCATGTGCGCGATCTGCGGCGTGTGCCGCCTGGTGATGTCCTGGCCGTTGAAGCTGATGCGGCCCTGGCTGGCCTGCCACAGGCCCATGATGGTGCGCAGCGTGGTGGTCTTGCCCGCGCCGTTGCGGCCCAGCAGCATGGTGAGCTGCCCGCGCGGCACTTGCAGGTCGACGCCGTGCAGGATGTGGTAGGCGCCGATGTGGGTGTGCACGCCTTGCAGTTCGAGGAGGTTGTTGCTCATGGCTGGCCTCTTGAAATGCCGGACGCGAACCCTTCGCGTCCGCTTGTTTGGTGGTGGTTCACACCGTCACCTCGTCTTCTTTCATCACGCCCAGGTAGGCTTCCTGGACGACGGGCGAGGCGATGACTTCGGCCGGCTCGCCGTCGGCCACCAGCGTGCCGTTGGTCAGCACGATGATGCGGTCGGCCAGCTCGCGCACCACGTCCATCTTGTGCTCCACCAGCAGGATGATCTTGCGCTTGTCCTTCTTCAGCTCGCGGATCAGGTTCAGGATCACCGGCGCCTCGTCGTGGCTCATGCCGGCGGTGGGCTCGTCGAACATGTAGACCTGCGGCTCCAGCGCCATCAGCAGGGCCACCTCCAGCTTGCGCTGGTCGCCGTGCGGCAGGCTGGCCACCGGCATGTGCTGCTTGTCGGCCATGGCCACGGCCTCCAGGATCTCGTGTGCGCGCTGCGTCAGGAGCTGGTGGTCGCTCCAGATGCTCAGCAGGTTCAGCCCGCCGTGGCGCGTGGCCTGCACGGCCAGGCGCACGTTCTCCAGCACGCTCAATGAGGGGAACAGGTTGGTGAGCTGAAACGCCCGCCCCAGCCCAGCCTTGGTGCGCGCCGAGGGCGACAGGCCCGAGAGGTCCTGCCCGCCCAGGTGCACCGTGCCGCTGCTGGCCTTGAGCTGGCCCGAGATCAGGTTGAAGTAGGTCGTCTTGCCCGCGCCATTGGGCCCGACGATGGCCGTCAGCGTGCCCGGCTCGAACGTGCAGCTGACCGCGTTCACGGCCACGTGGCCGCCGAAGCGGATGGTGAGGTCTTGGGTTTTCAGCATGGGGAGGGCTTGATGACAAATGACGAATGAGGGCGGCTGCGCCGACCCATGACAGAAGAGGACCCGCGCAACGCGAGTGCGCGGCGCGATGTCATGCCCGCCGCGCAGCGGCGGCGTCATTTGTCATTCGTCATTCGAAGGGTTCAGCGCTTGTTGCGGATCGGCACCTGCATTTCTTCAGGCTTGATCTCGCGCACCAGTTCGGGCACGCCCCAGGCGAAGGCCGGGTCGTTCTTGATCCGGAAGTGGTACATGCTCTGCATGGCCTGGTGGTCTTCGTTGCGGAAGGGCATCTTGCCCTTGGGGGGGGCGAAGCTCATGCCTTCCATGGCGTTGATGAGCGTGTTGGTCTTGGTGTCGCCGCCGGTCTTCTTCAGCGCGGTGACGATGGCCATGGCGGCCGAGAAGCCGCCGGCGGTGAAGAAGTCGGGCGGCGACTTGAACTGCTTGTAGTGCTCGGCCACCATGGCCTCGTTGACCGGGTTCTGGGGGATGCCGAAGTAGTAGTAGGTGGCGCCTTCCATGCCCGGCAGGTTCTTGTAGGCGGCCATGGCCGGCAGGATGTTGCCGCCGGTGGCGATCTCGATGCCGTGGCGCTTGAGGTCCAGGTCGGCAATCTTGAACGGGTTGCCGGCGCCGGCCCAGATGATGAACACCACCTTGCGGCCCGGCTCGCCCTTGAGCTTGTCGATGATGCGTTGCGCACCGGCGGTGAAGTCGGTGGTGCTCTGCGGCAGGTACTCCTCGTGCACGATCTTGGCCTGCTTGAGGGCGTCCTTGAAGGCCTTCACGCCGTCGCGGCCGAAGGCGTAGTCCTGCGCCAGCGTGACGATGCTGGTGCCGGCCTTGTCCACCGCCACGGCGTTGCCGATGGCGTCTTGGCTTGAGTTGCGGCCGGTGCGGAAGATGTACTTGTTCCACTTGTCGCCGGTGATGGAGGCGGCCACGGCCGGCTCGACCAGCAGGATCTTCTTGTACTCCTCGGCCACCGGCAGCATGGCCAGCGCCACGCCCGACGAGGTGGGGCCGACGGCCAGGTCGGCCTTGTCGTCCGAATAGGCGGCGGCCAGCAGGCTCTTGCCCAGGTCGGGCTTGCCCTGGTCGTCCTTCTCGATCACGGTGATCTTGCGACCGTTCACCGTCATGGTGCCGCCGGTGGCGTAGTTCAGGCCCATCATCAGGCCGGCCTGGGTCTGCTTGCCATAGGCCTCCAGCGGGCCGGTCTTGCTGTAGACGTGGGAGATCTTGATGTCGCCCGACTGGGCCAGGGCGGGTGCGCCCACGGCGGCGGTCTGGGCAGCGATGGCGATGAGGGTGCGGCGTTGCATGGGTGTCTCCTGTCGATGCAATGGGTTCTGACGACTGAATTCATGTAGCTTGCGTGCCAACTCCTAAGCCATTGATTTCATTGATGGTTGTTGCTTGGGTATTTTACGAATGACTAAATTTCAGGCAAAATGATTGTCTGAAATTCAGTCGAATGTCCGGTTTTCATTCAGGGTTTGCCCGCATGACCGGGCGCCGAGGGGCTTTCAACCGGCCTGGGGCGACACGGCCTCGCGCGGCTGCAGGCGCTCGTACAGCGTGGCGCGCGAGATGCCCAGGAGGCGCGCCGTGGCCAGCTTGTTGCCGCCGGTCGACTGCAGGGCGGCGGCGATGGCGCGCTGCTCCAGCTCGGCCACCTGCTCGGCCAGCGGCCGCAGCAGGGCGCCGGCGTCGGGCGGCGACGGCT
>JAEXBL010000389.1 GCA_023394015.1 Pseudomonadota bacterium
GCCTGCTGCTGGCCTGGACGCTGCTGGGCCAGCAGCCGCGCTTCGGCTTTGCGCCGGCGCTGTCGATCACGGTGTGGCTGGTGCTCACGGCCTACGTGGTGGAAAGCCAGCTCTACCCGCGCCTGCGCGCCCGCTGGGCACTGGCCGGCTTCGGCACGCTGGCGATCGGGCTGGCGCTGCTGTTTCCGGGTGCGCACCTGCCGGCCACCTCCTCGCCGCTGCTGCCGCTGCATTGGGCGCTGGGCATTTCGGCCTACGGCCTGTTCGCGGCCGCCGTGGCGCACGGCTGGCTGATGAACCGCGCCGAAGCGCAGATGCGCCACGCCGCCCCGGTGTCAGAAGGCGGCGTGCCGCTGCTGACGCTGGAGCGGCTGATGTTCCGCTTCGTCGGCGCCGGCTTCGTGCTGCTGACGCTCACCTTGCTGGCCGGCGCCTTCTTCGGCGAGCTGCTGTACGGCCAGAGCTACACCGGCTGGCGCTGGGACCACAAGCGCATGTTCACGCTGCTGTCCTGGGTCACCTTTGCGGCGCTGCTGATCGGGCGCTCGCAGTGGGGCTGGCGCGGTCGGCGCGCCGTGCGCATGCTGTACCTGGGCGCGGCCCTGCTGCTGCTGGGCTATGCGGGCTCGCGCTTCGTGCTCGAAGTGTTGCTGGGGCGCGCCGCGTGATGAAGCTGCTGGTGCTGTTGCTGGTGCTGCTGTTCGGCGTCTGGCTGTGGCAGCGCGGGCGCCGCGGGCCCGGGCGCGCCAAGCCCTCGGCGCGCCAGGCCCTGCCCATGGTGCGCTGCCGCCACTGCGGCCTGCACCTGCCGGGCCAAGACGCGGTCACCGGCCGCGATGGGGCGTATTGCTCGGCGGCCCACCGGCGCGAATCCGAGGGCAGCTGATGCCGCCGCCCGCGCCCGCGCGTGCGCAGCCCACCTGGTTCGGCACCTCGCCCCCGCCCGCGGCGCCCGCGCGCCGTCCGCTCGCCGCCGGCGCCTCGCCGGCCTTCGCCCGCCTGTGGACCATGTTCATGTCGGCGCGGGTGCTGCTGGCGCTGGCCCTGCTGGGCCTGCACGTCGGCCTGCACCTGCTGGGCCGGCCGCTGACGGCCTGGCTGCTGGGCTGGTGCGTGGCCTTCGTGGTGCTCACCGTGGCCGCGCGCCTGCTGCTGAAGCCGAGCGGCCCGGGCCCGGCCTTCGACACGCAATGGCTGCCCACGGTGGGGGTCGACCTGCTGTTCTTCGCCGTGCTGCAGGCCATGGGCAACTGGGGTATCAACTACACGCCGCTGCTGGCGCTGCCGGTGGTGATGGCGGCCATTCTGGGTTCGCGCCTGATGGCCCTGGGCACCGCGGCGGCGACGGCGCTGATGCTGCTGGCCCACGCGGCCTGGACCAGCAGCGGCAGCACCTGGGCCAACACCACGGACACGGCCCAGGCCGGCCTGACCGGCGCCGGGCTGCTGATCCTGGCCCTGCTGACCAACCAGATGGCCAGCCGACTGGTGCGCGAAGAAGCGGTGGCCCGCCGCAGCCGCATCGAGGCGCAGGTGCAATCGCTGGTCAACAACATGGTGATCGAGGCCCTGCCCGACGGCGTGCTGGTGGTCGATTCCGATCACCTGGTGCGCGCCGCCAACCCGGCGGCGCTGGTGATGCTGGGCGCCGATGAGGACGCGGCGCCGCAGCTGTTCAGCCTGGACGGCCACCCGGCCTGGCTGCAGCTGACGCACCTGGCCCAGCTCAGCTTTGCCGGCACCTCGGCAGACGCCACCGAAGTCATCCTGCACCACGAGGACCGCCTGCCCAGCCGCCTGCAGGTGCGCACGCAGCGCACGCCGCCCATCGGCGACAGCGGCGTCAGCCTGTGCGTGATGTTCCTGCAGGACCTGCGCGAGATGGAGGCGCAGCTGCGCACCGAGAAGCTGGCCGCCATGGGCCGCATGTCGGCCGCCGTGGCGCACGAGATCCGCAACCCGCTGGCGGCCATCAGCCAGGCCAATGCGCTGCTGGAGGAAGAGCTGGACGCGCCGCTGCCGCGCCGCCTGACCGACATGGTGCGGCAGAACGTGCAGCGCCTGCAGCACATCGTCGAGGACGTGCTGGACGTGGCCCGCGCCCAGGGCCAGGACGCCGCCTCGCAAACCCACGCGCTGCCGCTGGACGAGACGGTGGCCGAGTTCTGCGACGAGTGGGCGCAGCAGCACACCGCCGGCCCGCGCCTGCGCCTGGACCTGCACGCGCCCGAGGTCCAGGTGCAGTTCGCGCGCGAGCACCTGCGGCGCATCCTGGTCAACCTGCTGGACAATGCCGCGCGCTATGCCACACAACATGCCGGCGCCATCCAGGTGGCCACCCACGCCGTGCGCCACGGCCCGGTGATGCTGATGGTGTGGAGCGATGGCGCGGCCATGGAGCCGGCGGTGCGGCGGCATTTGTTCGAGCCCTTCTTCTCGTCCGAAAGCCGCTCCAGCGGCCTGGGCCTGTTCATCTGCCGCGAGCTGTGCGAGCGCCACGGCGCCAGCATCGCCTACGAGCGCACGGCGCGCGAGCAGGACGGGCGCATCGTCGAGGGCAACGAGTTCTTCGTCAGCTTCCGGCGCGCGCACAGCGGGCATTCGACATTCAATCTGGAGGACACTGCGCTGCCATGAACGCTACAGCCGACGCACCCGGCGCCGCCCGCCTGCTGGTGGTGGACGACGAGCCCGACCTGCGCACCCTGTACGAGCTGACGCTGCTGCGCGAGGGCTACCAGGTGGCGGCGGCCGGCACCGTGGCCGAGGCGCGCGCGCAGCTGGCCGGGCAGGCGTTCGACGCCGTCATCACCGACATGCGCCTGCCCGACGGCCTGGGGCTGGACTTGCTGCGCGAGCTGTCGCAGGCGCAGCGCCCGGAGCGCTGCATCGTCATCACCGCCTACGGCTCGGCCGAGAACGCCGTGGAGGCGCTGAAATGCGGCGCCTTCGACTACCTGACCAAGCCGGTCGATTTGAAGCAGTTCCGCGACGTGGTGCGCTCGGC
>JAEXBL010000426.1 GCA_023394015.1 Pseudomonadota bacterium
TTTCCAGGTTGACCGGGCCGGGCCGGTCCAGCCCCGTCGTGCGCGCCAGCGACTCGGCCGAGATGTCGATGGCGAAGCGCCCCGCCGCCGCGTCGATCTGCGTCGCCGTCATGCAGGCGCCGTTCATCGCGATGCTGTCGCCCAGGCCCACGTCATCCAGATAGCCGGCCGGCGCCTCGATCAGCAATTGCTTGCCGTGCACGCTGCTGGCGCCCAGATCGCGCACTTCGGCGATGCGGCCGACGGCGGTGACGATGCCTGTGAACATGAAAAAACCCCGCAAATCTTTTGGACTTGCGGGGCTTTGAGGAAGAGGTGGCGCGGCTGGCAGGATTCGAACCCACGACCCCTTGGTTCGTAGCCAAGTACTCTATCCAACTGAGCTACAGCCGCGCGAAGCCCGCAAGTATAACACCAGAATTGGTAGGCCGTGCAGGACTCGAACCTGCGACCAAGGGATTATGAGTCCCCTGCTCTAACCAACTGAGCTAACGGCCCGCAAGGCCGCCGATTCTAGGCGCTGCCGCCCGGCTTGCCCTGGCTGAGCGCGTTGCTGACCAGGCGCGAGGTGATGTCGACGATCTGGATCATGCGGTCGTAGGGCATGCGCGTGGGGCCGATCACGCCCAGCGTGCCGACCACCTGGCCGTCCACCTCGTAGGGCGCGCTGACCACCGACAGGTCTTCCACCGGCTCGGTCTGGCTTTCGCCGCCGATGAAGATGCGCACGCCCTCGGCCTCGCTGGACACGTCGAGCAGGCGGATCAGTTGCGCCTTCTGCTCGAACAGGTCGAACGCACGGCGCAACTGGTTCATGTCGCTGGAGAAGTCGCTCACCGCCAGCAGGTTGCGCTCGCCGGAGATCACCACCTCGTCCTGCGCCTGGCTCATCGCCTCGGAGCCGACCTGCACCGCCGCCTGCATCAGCTTGGCGATCTCGCCGCGCAGGCGGTCCACCTCGTGGTGCAGGCGCGCGCGCACCTGCTCGATGGCCATGCCGGAAAAGTGCGCGTTCAGGTAGTTCGACGCCTCCTGCAGCTCCGACGCCGTGTAGTCGGTGTCGGTGAACAGCACGCGGTTCTGCACGTCGCCGTCGGGCGCAACGATGATCAGCAGCAGGCGCCGCTCCGACAGGCGCAGGAACTCGATGTGCTTGAACACCGACGAGCGGCGCGGCGCCATCACCACGCCGACGAACTGCGACAGGTTGGACAGCAGTTGCGCGGCACTGGCGATCACCTTCTGCGGCTGGTCGGGCGCCAGCGCGGGCGCCTCCATGTCGGCCTGTTGCGCCGTCAGCATGGTGTCGACGAACAGGCGGTAGCCGCGCGCCGTGGGCACCCGCCCGGCCGAGGTGTGCGGGCTGGCGATGAGGCCCATCTCCTCCAGGTCCGACATCACGTTGCGGATCGTGGCGGGCGACAGATCCAGCCCCGAGGCGCGCGACAGCGTGCGCGAACCGATGGGCTGGCCCTCGGCGATGTAGCGCTCGATCAGCGTCTTCAGCAACAGGCGAGCACGGTCGTCGAGCATCAACCTACGGACGGCAGTTGAACGCGCCCGAGTGTGCCGCGATGGGCGTGTCAGGCCAGGCGCGAGGACGCCGCAGGCTGGTGCCTGCAAGGACGAGCAACGCCGCATGGCGCGGCCAGCGCGGTGCAATCGGGTGCGTAGCGCGCTCGATTGCCCTGTGAAAGTGGACAACGCCCACGAAGCCAATATCCATGCGCCATTCCAAAAGCTTGAAAGCAGCGGTCAACTGCCGTTTGTAGGTTCAATTCATTATGATGTAATTTGCCAATGAGCCTTCAGTTCCACCGCGTCGCGTTGCTCGGCAAGTATCAGGATTCGGCGTCCGGTCCGGTGCCGGAATCGACCCGCGAGGTCATCGCCGAAGTCGCCGACTTTTTGGTGGCCCAGGGCTGCGAGGTGGTGCTGGGCGAGCGCACGGCGCAAACCACCGAGTTGAGCGGGTTCCGCGCGCTGGACGTGGCCAGCATCGGCCGCGAGTGCGACCTGGCCGTGGTGGTGGGCGGCGACGGCACCATGCTGGGCGTGGGCCGGCAGCTGGCGCGCTACGGCACGCCGCTGGTGGGCATCAACCAGGGGCGGCTGGGCTTCATCACCGACATTCCGCTGGAGGACTACCACGAGATCCTGGCCGCCATGCTGGACGGCGCCTACGAGGAAGACCACCGCAGCCTGATGCATGGCCGGGTGATGCGCGACGGCGTGTGCGTCTACGAGGCCTTTGCCATGAACGACGTGGTGGTCAACCGCGGCGCCGTGGCCAGCATGGTGGAGCTGCGGGTCGAGGTCAACGGCCACTTCGTCGCCAACCACCGCGCCGACGGCATCATCGTGGCCACGCCGACCGGCTCCACCGCCTACGCGCTGTCGGCCGGCGGGCCGCTGCTGCACCCGCTGGTGCCGGCCTGGGCGCTGGTGCCGATCGCGCCGCACACCTTGTCGAACCGGCCCATCGTGGTGGCCGACCCGGTGGAAATCGCCATCGAGATCGTCGCCGGCAAGGACGCCAGCGCCAGCTTCGACATGCAGTCGCTGGCCTCGCTGCACCACGGCGACCGCATCGTCGTGCGGCGCTCGGAGTTCCGCGTGCGCTTTCTACACCCCACCGGCTGGAGCTACTTCGACACGCTGCGCAAGAAGCTGCATTGGAACGAGGGGGGGGTATGAGATCCCCCCTGAGTCGCGCTGCGCGCCCCTTACCCCCGGGGGCCAACCCTGGTGGTCGGGGGAACCCCGACCACGGCGTTCCCGAACGGCCTGCTCCGCGGCCACTTGTGCTGATGATGGCGGCGTGCGTTGCGGGTGCCGTAGTGGGTCACTGAAATGAAACATGACTTCGCTGCGCTCAATGACTGGCGCGTTCGCGCCATGACAAATGACCAGGGCGCCACGCCTGACAATGGCTTTTGTCATTGGTCATGCGCTCGTCAGAGCGCGGTCATTCGTCATGTGATTCATGTCCTGCGGGTGGCGCGCAGAGCTATGGATAACTGACATGGCACTGAGGCATCTGAACCTGCGGGATTTCGTCATCGTGCCGGCGCTGGATCTGGCGCTGGGGGGCGGCTTTACCGCGCTGACGGGCGAGACGGGGGCTGGCAAGTCGATCCTGATCGACGCACTGCAGCTGGTGCTGGGCGGGCGCGGCGATGCGCTGTGGGTGCGCGAGGGCCAGCCGCGCTGCGAGATCGGCGCCGAGTTCGACCTGCCCGAGGCGGCGCAACCCTGGCTGGCCGAGCACGGCTTCGACGGCGATGGCGACGCCCTGCTGCTGCGCCGCACCATCGATGCCGCCGGCCGCAGCCGCGCCTGGATCAATGGCTCGCCGGCCACGCTGGCGCAGTTGCGCGCGCTGGGCGAGTGGCTGGTCGACATCCACGGCCAGCACGCCTGGCAAAGCCTGACGCGCCCCGCCGCCGTGCGCGAGCTGCTGGATGCCTATGCCGGCACCGATGCGCGCCCGATGACCGCCGCCTGGCAAGCCTGGCGCCAGGCCGACG
>JAEXBL010000368.1 GCA_023394015.1 Pseudomonadota bacterium
ATCTGAGCGATGAGTGCCTGTTGAAGGGCTTTTTGAACCTCTATCACCACCCTTCTGGTCAAGAAGCTGGCTGTGACGGACTGGAAGAAGCTGTGACGGCCTCAGTTGTTTCGCGAGGGCTATGGAAACAGGGAATCAAACTGTACGTAGAGGCGCAGCTACAAACCGATAAAGAGCATGTGCGCGGGCTACACGATCCGATGCGAAACGAAGCTCATCGCGTCGAAAGCACCGAGCTCGCGCTTGAATGGTTGCAGCGCTATCCGCACTTGCCGCTTGACGCTGAAATGGAAATGGTCGATCGGCTTGTTGGTTCCCGTGAGTTCGAATTTCTCCAGAACGCTTGGCGCACACGCGTTCAGACGGCGGAGTCGCAATATCTGCAAATGTGGCTCGCCGTCGGTTTGATCGTTGATTTTGAACAGGCTCAGGCCTTTTGCTATGGCCGGACTATTGACCCCAGCTTGCTATGGGACTTGCGCGCGAGAGCGACAAGTAATCGAACTGAAGCGTTGCGTTTCGATTTGACGCTTGCTCAAGCAAGCTGGATCGTCTCGCGTTTTCGCCGGCTTTGGCCTAAGGCTCCGATGCCTACAGGAGGTTGGGTAGGTGACACCAACCCTTGGGATGCAAGTCAATTTTTGGAGATGCTGATTCGTCGTGTCGGCAACGACCAGAGCACAGCTGCGCGGGACGTATTGGTCAGTTTGCGCGACGAAGAGGCGGACGGCTACACCGACACGATCAAGATGGTGCTGGCAGAGCAGGCCAAGGCGGGTGTGGAGGCTGCCTACACGCCACTGTCGCTGGCCGCCATTGAAGCCATTGTGAAAGACTGGGTTCCCGCTTGCGCTGCAGACTTGCAGGCGTTCATGCTCGAAGAACTGGAAGTGGTGGCAGCCAAGATTCGCAGCGACGACGTGGAATCATGGCGCGGATTCTTTGACGATCAAGGCGCCCCGTTCGATGAGGAACGGTGCCGCGATCATCTGCTTGGCCTACTGCGGCAGGGCTGCGATGGCGTGACGCTCTCGCCAGAAGTGCATGTGGCGGGCGACAAGGAGGTGGACATCACCTGTACGGTTCAGTCGCTGCGCTTGCCCATCGAGATTAAGGGGCAATGGCACCGCGAGCTTTGGACGGCGGCTGACAGGCAACTAGATCGTCTTTATGCGAGCGACTGGCAGGCGGATGGGCGGGGCATTTATCTTGTCTTGTGGTTCGGCGCGAGTGTGCCCGAGAACAAGAAGCTCAGAGGGCGGGCGGGCCAACCAATTCCCATGAATGCTGCAACGTTGAGAGCCGCATTGAACGGTTCGAGCGCAGGTGCCAGGGAAGGGCGCATCGCGATTCATGTGTTAGACGTGGAAAGGTCATCTCGCACGAGTTGAAATACTCCAACCGACTGCTCATGTATGTTGAGTTGCAAGAGCGACCCGCACGGACTTTTCAGTTGGCCTCCAGCACCTCCAGCAGCTCGCGCTCGATGGCGAGCTGGGTGCGCGGGTTGTGCAACTGGGCGCCCTGCAGCAGGAACATGTCTTCCACGCGCTCGCCCAGGGTGGTGACCTTGGCCAGTTCCAGGTCGATGCCGTGGGCGGCCAGCACGCGGGCGATGCTGTAGAGCAGGCCCACGCGGTCGCTGGCGGTGAGGGTGAGCAGCCAGTGCTCGCCCTTGTCGTCGGGGCGCAGGGCGATGCGCGGGGCGATCGGAAAGCTCTTGACCCGGCGCGAGACGCGGCCCAGGCGGGGCGGCGGCAGGGCGGCGCTGGTGTCGATGGCGGCGGGCAGCTCGGCCTCGACCATGCCCAGGTAGCTCTGGTAGTCGTCGGGCGCCAGCGGGTTGACGAGCTGGAAGGTGTCCAGCGCCACGCCGTCGCGGGTGGTGTGGATCTTGGCGTCCTGGATGGAGAAGCTGGCGCGCTCGAAGTAGCCGCAGATGCGGGCGAACAGGTCGGGCCGGTCGCTGGCGTAGACCATCACCTGCAGGCCTTCGCCCACCGGCGACAGGCGCGCGCGCACCAGCGTCGAGGGGGCGGTGGCCTCGGCGGTGGGCAGCCGCTGCGCCAGCTCGCGCGTGTGCCAGGCGATCTCGCCGGCGTCGTGGCGCATGAAGTAGCTGACGTTGAGGGTGTCCCACAGCCGCTGGTGCGCACCGGGCGGCAGCGCGGCCTGGCGCAGCTCGGCCAGCGCGTCGCGCTTGCGTGCCTCGATCACGGCGTCGGCGTCGGGCGCACGGCCGCCCAGGGCGCGCACGGTGAGCTGGTACAGGTCTTCCAGCAGCTTGCCCTTCCAGGCGTTCCACACCTTGGGGCTGGTGCCGCGCACGTCGGCCACCGTCAGCAGGTACAGCGCGGTGAGCTGGCGCTCGTTGCCCACGCGGCGCGCAAACGCCTGGATCACGGCCGGGTCGCTCAGGTCTTCCTTTTGCGCGATGCGGCTCATGATGAGGTGCTCGCGCACCAGGAACTCGATCAGCGCCGCGTCGGCCCCGGCAATGCCGTGCTGCTGGCAGAAGCGCCGCGCCTCCAGCGCGCCCAGCTCGGAATGGTCGCCGCCGCGGCCCTTGGCGATGTCGTGGAACAGCGCCGCGATGTAGAGCAGCCAGGGCTTGTCCCAGCCGGCGGCCAGTTGCGAGCAGAACGGGTATTCGTGCGCGTGCTCGGCCATGAAGAAGCGGCGCATGTTGCGCAGCACCATCAGGATGTGCTGGTCCACGGTGTAGACGTGGAACAGGTCGTGCTGCATCTGCCCGACGATGCGGCGGAACACCCACAGGTAGCGGCCCAGCACCGAGGTCTGGTTCATCAGCCGGAAGGCGTGGGTGATGCCCTGCGGCTGCTGCAGGATGGCCAGAAAGGTCTGGCGGTTGACCGGGTCGGTGCGGAAGCGCCGGTCCATCACCGCGCGGGCGTTGTACAGCGCGCGCAGCGTGCGCGCCGACAGGCCCGTGAGCCCCGGGGTCTGCGCATACAGCAGAAAGGCTTCGAGGATGGCGCGCGGCTGCTGCTCGAACAGCTCGTCGTGGGCCACGTCGAGCAGGCCTTCCAGGTCGAAGAAGCGCGCGTTGATCGGGCGCCGCTCGGGCGCCGGCTCGCCGCGCGCGGCGCGCAGGTGCTCGCCGATGTTCTGCAGCAGGATCTGGTTGAGCTGCCGCACGGCCTTGGCGGCCCAGTAGTAGCGGCGCATCAGCACCTCGCTGGCGCGCAGCGTCACGCGGCCGTCGGCGGCGCGCTGGTGCTGGAAGCCGAAGGATTCGGCCACCGCCGTCTGCAGGTCGAACACCAGCCGGTCCTCGCGCCGGCCGGCGATCAGGTGCAGGCGCGCGCGCACCACCGACAGCAGGGCCTCGTTGTGGCGCAGCTGGCGCAGCTCGCGCGCCGTCACCAGGCCCGCGCGGTGCAGGTCCTTCCAGTGGCGGCCGATGCCGGCGGCGCGCGCGGCCCACAGAATCACCTGCAGGTCGCGCAGGCCGCCGGGCGATTCCTTGCAGTTGGGCTCCAGCGCGTAGGGCGTGTCCTCGTACTTCAGGTGGCGCTGGCGCTGCTCCAGCCGCTTGGCGATGAAGAAGTCGTGTGCGTCCAGCGCCCCGGCAAAGCATTGCTGGAAGGCCTTGAACAGCTTGCGACTGCCGACCACCAGGCGCGCCTCCAGCAGCGCGGTCTGTACCGTCAGGTCGGCGCCGGCCAGGGCCATGCATTCGTCCACCGTGCGCACGCTGGAGCCCACTTCCAGGCCCGCGTCCCAGCACTGGGTGATGAAGGCCTCGATGCGCTGGCGCAGCGCCGAATCGGGCCCGAGCCGGCTGCCTTCGGGCCGCAGCCCCCTCCCGTCG
>JAEXBL010000468.1 GCA_023394015.1 Pseudomonadota bacterium
GCCGAGCCCGGCACCGACGGTCAGGACCTGGCGGCCACGGTCACCTGCGCCGAGCCGTACTCCGTGCCGGCCCGGTCCGGTGGCGGCGCCCGCCGCATCGTCGCCTACGACTTCGGCATCAAGCGCACGATCCTGCGCCACCTCTCGGGCCTGGGCGAGGTCACGGTCGTCCCCGCGGCCACCACGGCCGACGAGGTGCTCGCCCGCGATCCCGACGGCGTGTTCCTCTCCAACGGCCCGGGCGACCCCGAGCCCTGCGACTACGCCATCGCCGCCACGCGCGAGCTGATCGACAGCGGCACGCCGGTGTTCGGCATCTGCCTGGGGCACCAGATCATGGCCCTGGCCGCCGGTGCCCGGACCTTCAAGATGAAGTTCGGCCCCCCCGGCGCCACCCACCCGGTGAAGGACTTGCAGGACGGGCGCGTGTCCATCACCAGCCAGAACCACGGCTTCGCGGTGGACGAGGCCAGCCTGCCCGCCAACGTGCGCGCCACCCACACCAGCCTGTTCGACGGCACGCTGCAGGGCCTGGCCTTCGTCGACAAGCCGGCGTTCTGCTTCCAGGGCCACCCCGAGGCGCTGCCCGGCCCGCACGACGTGGGCTATCTGTTCGACCGATTCATCCAGCACATGCAAGACGCGGCCGCCCGCAAGGCGCCGCCGGCTGGCAACACAGGAGTGACCACGGCATGAAGCTCTACAGCTTTCCCCAGGCGGCGCTGGAAAAGGCCATCGCCAAGCGCATGCTCACGCTGCCGCCGCCGCACCGCGAGTGGTTCGCCGACCGCTGGGCGCAACGGCCCTACAAGAAGTCCTTCATGGAGCACAAGGCCATGCCGCTCATCACGCTGCTGGCCAAGGGCAAGACCTGGGACGACGAGACCTTCAACAGCGAGCTGGCGGCCTGGACCGTGAAGTTCTACGACGCCGAGGCCGAGGTGCTGCGCCCCATCGTCGAAGGCGACGGCCTGGTGCAGCTGATGCAGAAGAACATGCCGCCCGAGCGGGCCCAGGCGCTGCTGCACAAGCTGCAGAACGACCGCCACGACTGACGGACGCACCCCTGCATGGCCACGGGCAAGCCCACCGCTCTGCCAGCCGGCATGGCCGAGCTGGCGCCAGGCATCGAGTCGCGCATCCACTCGATCCGCGGCCAGCGGGTGATGCTGTCGCCCGACCTGGCCGAGCTGTACGGCATCGAGACCCGCGCGCTCACGCAGGCGGTGCGCCGCAACCTGGAGCGCTTTCCCGAGGACTTCCAGTTCACCCTCACGCCGCCCGAGTTCGCCCACTTGACATCACAGGTTGTGACTTCAAGCTGGGGCGGCGCGCGCAAGCCGCCGATGGCCTTCACCGAGCAGGGCGTGGCCATGCTCTCCAGCGTGCTGCGCAGCCCGCGGGCGGTGGCGGTGAACATCCAGATCATGCGCAGCTTCGTGCGCCTGCGCGGCCTGCTGGCCGAGCACGAGGACCTGAAGCGCCAGATCGCCGCGCTGGAGCGCAAGTACGACGGCCAGTTCCAGGCCGTGTTCCAGGCCATCCACCAGATCATGACCCCACCCGAGCCGGCCAAGAAAAAGCGCATCGGCTTCATCCAAGACTGACATGCCCAAAAGAACCGACCTGAAAAGCATTCTCATCATCGGCGCCGGCCCCATCGTCATCGGCCAGGCGTGCGAGTTCGACTACTCCGGCGTGCAGGCCTGCAAGGCGCTGCGCGAGGAGGGCTACCGCGTCATCCTGATCAACAGCAACCCGGCCACGATCATGACCGACCCGGCCACGGCCGACGTCACCTACATCGAGCCGATCACCTGGAAGACGGTCGAGAAGATCATCGAGAAGGAGCGCCCCGACGCGATCCTGCCCACCCTGGGCGGGCAGACGGCGCTGAACTGCGCGCTCGATCTGTGGCGCAACGGCGTGCTGGCCAAGTACAACGTCGAGCTGATCGGCGCCAAGCCCGAGGCCATCGACAAGGCCGAGGACCGCCTGAAGTTCAAGGACGCCATGACGCGCATCGGCTTGGGGTCAGCGCGCTCGGGCATCGCGCACAGCATGGACGAAGCCTGGGCCGTGCAAAAGCACGTCGGCTTTCCGACCGTGATCCGCCCCAGCTTCACGCTCGGCGGCACCGGCGGCGGCATCGCCTACAACCCGGAAGAGTTCGAGACCATCTGCAAGCGCGGCCTGGAAGCCTCGCCCACCAACGAGCTGCTGATCGAGGAGTCGCTGCTCGGCTGGAAGGAGTTCGAGATGGAGGTGGTGCGCGACCAGGCCGACAACTGCATCATCATCTGCTCGATCGAGAACCTCGACCCGATGGGCGTGCACACGGGCGACTCGATCACCGTGGCGCCGGCGCAGACGCTCACGGACAAGGAATACCAGCTCATGCGCAACGCCAGCATCGCGGTGCTGCGCGAGATCGGCGTCGACACCGGCGGCTCCAATGTGCAGTTCGCGGTCAATCCCAAGGACGGGCGCATGATCGTGATCGAGATGAACCCGCGCGTGTCGCGCTCGTCGGCGCTGGCCTCCAAGGCCACGGGTTTCCCGATCGCCAAGGTGGCCGCCAAGCTGGCGGTCGGCTACACGCTGGACGAGCTGAAGAACGACATCACCGGCGGCGCCACGCCGGCGAGCTTCGAGCCGACCATCGACTACGTGGT
>JAEXBL010000026.1 GCA_023394015.1 Pseudomonadota bacterium
CGCTGGCCGATAATCGACCGCGTGCCGCACCGCCAGCCACTGGCGCGCATCCGGGGTCAGGTCTTCCAGCAGGAGAATGTCCAAACCGTCCTCTTCGTTCGATCAGCCCTTGTGGTGCGGCGGCCCATTGCCCTGGCCGGCCCTTGCACTCTGATTGCACTCTACCACCCGCTTTTTTCACCCATGTCCACCACCCGCCCCGTCCAGACCGCCGTGTTTCCCGTTGCCGGGCTCGGCACGCGCTTTCTGCCCGCCACCAAGGCCAGCCCCAAGGAGATGCTGCCCATCGTCGACAAGCCGCTGATCCAGTACGCGGTCGAAGAAGCCTACGCCGCCGGCGTGCGCCACATGGTGTTCGTCACCGGGCGCAGCAAGCGCGCCATCGAGGACCACTTCGACACCGCCTACGAGCTGGAAAGCGAGCTGGAAAGCGCCGGCAAGACCGAGCTGCTGGCGCTGGTGCGCGCCGTGGCGCCCGACGACATGGACTGCACCTACGTGCGCCAGCACCGCTCGCTGGGCCTGGGCCACGCCGTGCTGTGCGCGGCGCACATCGTGGGCGAGCAGCCCTTTGCCGTGCTGCTGGCCGACGACATGATGGTCGGCCCGCCCGGCGGCGCGCCGGTGCTGGCGCAGATGGCCGATGCCTTCGAGTCGCTGGGCCGCTCGGTGCTGGCGGTGCAGGAAGTGCCCGAGGACCAGGTGCGCCGCTACGGCATCGTGGCCGGCCAGGCGGCGGGCGAGCGGCTGATCAGCATCGAGCGCATCGTCGAGAAGCCCGCGCCCGAGCAGGCGCCTTCGCGCATGGGCGTGGCCGGGCGCTACATCCTCACGCCGCGCATCTTCGACGAGATCCGCAACCAGCCGCCCGGCGCCGGTGGCGAGATCCAGCTCACCGACGCCATCGCCCGACTGATGCAGAAAGAGCGCGTCTATGCCTACCAGTACAGCGGCAAGCGCTACGATTGCGGGAGCAAGGAAGGCTTTCTGCAGGCCACCGTCGAGCTGGCCCTGCAACACCCGCAGATGGGCGGCGGCTTCCGCGACTGGCTGAAGACGCTGGCGCTCTGAGCGCCCTCACCTGCGGCGCAGCACGTGCGCCGTGGCGTCGCCCTCGGTGGTTTGCGACACCAGCTCGTTGCCGGTCTGCCGGGCAAAGGCCTCGAAGTCGCGCGTGGCGCCGGGGTCGGTGGCCAGCACCTTCAGCAGCTGGCCGCTTTGCAGCTCGGCCAGCGCCTTCTTGGCCTTGAGGATGGGCAGCGGGCAGTTCAGCCCGCGTGCATCGACTTCCTTGGTGATTTCCATGGGCGAATTGTCGGTCAATCCAGGCCGCGGCGCCGCTCGGCGTTCTCTTCCTCGGTGAAGAACACCGGCTCGTGCCCGCGCGAGCGCAGCCAGTCGGCCAGCGCGTAGCCGGTGCCGGCGGGCCAGCATTTCAAGTCGGGCAGGTCGTACAGGCGCCAGTCCACCAGCTCGGGCGACAGGTGCACCTCGCCGTCGCACACGGCATGGAAGGCGATGATGACCTGGTTCATGCGCTGGAAGTCGTACACGCCCACCAGGTCGAGCGCCTGCACCTCGAGGCAGGTTTCTTCCTTGATCTCGCGCGCGATGCCCTCCTGCGCCGATTCGCCCGCCTCCATGAAGCCGGTGATCAGCGCGAACATCTTGGGCGGCCACAGCGCATTGCGCGCCAGCAGCACCTGGCCTTTGTATTCAACGATGGCGGCCAGCACCGGCGTGGGGTTGTTCCAGTGCGTGAAGCCACAGGCGCCGCAGCGCAGGCGCTCGACGATGCCGCTGTCCTCCTGCATGGGCAGCATCTCCAGCGGCGTGGCGCATTGGGGGCAGTAGTTCCAGCGGGTCATGTGGCTTGTTTTTTCATGGCTGCGCGCGCCGGTCTGGCAAGCGCTGCAGGGTTTTTCTCTTGAGGTTCAGGCCGGGAACACGCCGGTGGACAGGTAGCGGTCGCCGCGGTCGCACACCACGAACACGATGGTCGCGTCCTGCACGCGCGCGGCGATCTGCTGCGCCACCCAGGCCGCGCCGCCCGAGGAGATGCCGCCGAAGATGCCCTCGCGCCGCGCCAGCTCGCGCGCCATGTCCTCGGCGTCGAGCTGGTCCACCAGCACCAGCTCGTCCACCGCGCTGGGCTCGTAGATCTTGGGCAGGTACTCCTCGGGCCACTTGCGGATGCCGGGAATGCGCGAGCCCTCGGCCGGCTGTGCGCCGATGACCTGCACCTTGGGGTTCTGCTCCTTCAGGTAGCGCGACACGCCGGTGATGGTGCCGGTGGTGCCCATGGCGCTGACGAAATGCGTGATGCGCCCGCCGGTCTGCTGCCACAGCTCGGGGCCGGTGGTCTCGTAGTGGATGCGCGGGTTGTCGGCGTTGGCGAACTGGTCCAGCACGCGGCCCTTGCCCTGCGCCACCATCTTGTCGGCCAGGTCGCGTGCGTATTCCATGCCGCCCGAGCGCGGGGTCAGGATCAGCTCGGCGCCGAAGGCCTTCATGGTCTGCGCGCGCTCCACCGACAAATCCTCCGGCATGATCAGCACCATGCGGTAGCCCTTGATGGCCGCCGCCATGGCCAGCGCAATGCCGGTGTTGCCGCTGGTGGCCTCGATCAGCGTGTCGCCGGGCCTGATCTCGCCGCGCTCCTCGGCGCGGCGGATCATCGACAGCGCCGGCCGGTCCTTCACCGAGCCGGCCGGGTTGTTGCCCTCCAGCTTGGCCAGCACCACGTTGCCGCGGGCGGCATTGTCGTCGGCATTGAGGCGCTGCAGGCGCACCAGCGGCGTGCCGCCAACGGCGTCTTCGATCGTCGGGTAGTTCATCGGTTGCACTGTGCCATAATTTTGAGCTTGCCTATCGCAGTGCCCGGATGGCGGAATCGGTAGACGCAGGGGATTCAAAATCCCCCGCCGCAAGGTGTGCCGGTTCGAGTCCGGCTCCGGGTACCACTTATGAGGCCGCATGCTTCCAAGAGCGTGCGGCCTTTTTCATGGCCGGCGCTCGTCGATGCGCACGGGCACCGCGGCCGCCACGGCGGGGCCGCCGCGGCCCTCCAGCCACAGCAGCAGCAGCGCGCCCACGGCCAGCACGCCCACGCCGGCCAGGGCGCCGGCCTTCACGTAGGCCACCGACGACCAAAGCATGTACAGGCACACGGCCGCGAACAGCAGCGGCAGCAGCGGGTACAGCGGCACCCTGAAGGGGCGCGGCGCGGCGGGCTCCTTGTGGCGCAGCACGATCAGCGCGATGGTGCACAGGAAGAAGAACAGCCAGAACACCGGCGCGGTGTAGTCCACCATGGTCTGAAAGCCGCTGCGCAGGCTGGCGCCGAACACCACCAGCACCAGCGCGAAGGCCGACTGCACATACAGCGCCGCCGCCGGCACGCCGCGCTCGCCCTCCCAACGGCCCAGGGTGTGCAGCGCGGCCCAGTCGCGGCCGACGGCGAAGTTGGTGCGCGCACCGACCAGCATGGTGGCGTTGATCGAGGTGAGCGCGGCCACGGCCACCATCACGGCGATCAGCGTCTCGCCGGTGCGGCCGAAGGCCACGCCCAGCAGCTCGGCCGCCACCGCCTGGCTTTGGGCCATGCCCTGCACGCCCAGGCCGTACACGTAGGCCAGGTTGACCAGCAGGTACAGCACGGTGATCAGCGCAATGCTGATGAGCAGCGCGTGCAGCATGCCGCGGCGCGAGCCGTGCAGCTCGGCGCTGAGGTAGGCGGCCTCGTTCCAGCCGCCGTAGGTCAGCAGCACGAACACCATGGCCAGGCCCAGCATGCCCA
>JAEXBL010000053.1 GCA_023394015.1 Pseudomonadota bacterium
GCCCAGATGCCCATCTCGTACAGCAGGCACATGGGAATAGCCAGCGCCAGCTGCGACACCACGTCGGGCGGCGTGACGATGGCGGCCACGACAAAGGCCAGCACGATGAAGTAGCCGCGGAAGTTGCGCAGCTGATCGACCGACACCACGCCCAGGCGCGCCAGCACCACCACGGCGATCGGCACCTCGAAGGCCAGCCCGAAGGCCAGGAACATGGTCAGCACGAAGCTCAGGTAGGCCTCGATGTCGGGCGCGGCGGTGATGCTTTGCGGCGCGAACTTCTGGATGGTGGAAAACACCGTGCCGAACACGAAGAAGTAGCAGAACGCCACGCCCAGAAAGAACAGGATGGTGCTGGACACCACCAGCGGCAGCACCAGCCGCTTCTCGTGCGAATACAGCCCCGGCGCCACGAAGGCCCACACCTGGTACAGCACCACCGGCAGCGCGATCAGAAAGGCCGCCATCAGCAGGATCTTGATCGGCACCATGAAGGGCGAGATCACCGAGGTGGCGATCATCGTCGACCCCGCCGGCAGGTGTGCCACCAGCGGCGCCGCCAGCAGGTCGTACAGCTGCCCGGGGCCAGGGTAGAAGGCCAGCGCCGCGGCCACGATGCCGATGGCGACGATGGAGCGGATCATCCTGTCGCGCAACTCCATCAGGTGCGTGACAAAGGGCTGCTCGGTACCGGCCAGTTCGTCTTCGGGGTCGGGCTTCTTGGAATCGGTCATGGAAAGCGATTGTCGCCGCTGCGGCGATGAAGAATGACCGCGCCTTCGGCGCATGACCTCGGCCTGCGGCCGTCGATGACGCGCCCTGCGTGCTCATGACCTGGCAGGCCGCCATCATGGCGCGCCAGCGCCGTCATTGAAGGCGAAGCCGAAGTCATGGCGCGCGAGCGCCAGTCATTCGTCATTTAGATTTGGGACGAAAACGCGCCACCCGCGCCGCGCCCGACTGCACCTGCCGCCGCACGCCATGGCGCGCCTTGTACCACTGCGGCGTGGCGCCGCGCTTGAGGCGCCAGTTCTTGTTGGGGTGGCGGTATTCAGGCGGTGGTGGCTGCCAGGCGGGCGCGGCGTCGGTGCCCGTGCCGTCGCCACTGCCGTCGCCGAGGCTGGCGCTGCCGGTGCCGTCCAGCCCGGCCGTGGCCTCGGCCCAGTCCTTCTCGAACTCGGTCTTGGTGGCAGGAAGGCCTTTCTCGACCTCGCGGCCGGCCTCCTCCACCGATTCCTTCATCTTCTTCAGCTCGTCTAGGTCCATGGCCCGGTTGACCTCGGCCTTGACGTCGGCCACGTAGCGCTGCGCCTTGCCCAGCAGGGTGCCCACCGTGCGGGCCACGCGTGGCAGCTTCTCGGGGCCGATGACGATCAGCGCCACGGCGCCGATCAGGGCCATCTTGGAAATACCGAGATCAAGCACGGATCAAGCGTTCAATATGGAGCATGAAGGGTTGGTTTGCACGCTCAACGCCCAACGCTGAACGCCGAACCGGAAAAAACCTTCAGGTTTTTTCCTTGGCCTGCACGTCGATGGTTTCCTTGGTCGCGCCAGCGTTGGTGACCTGGCCGGCCGGCGGTGCGTCGCCCTCGGCCGTGCCGTCCTTCATGCCGTCCTTGAAGCCCTTGACGGCGCCGCCCAGGTCGGAACCGATGTTCTTCAGCTTCTTGGTGCCAAAGATCATGACCACGATGAGCAGCACGATCAGCCAGTGCCAGATGGAAAAAGTACCCATGTCGAATCTCCTTGCCTGCGTCGCAACGACGCTGTTGGAACCATTTTAGACGCCGGGCGTGACGGGCGGGTTCCGCCGCCGCCAGCGCCCGCCCCTTCAGCCCCTGGCCCAGGGGCGCGGCCCGCCCATCACGTGCACGTGCAGGTGGTGCACCTCCTGCCCGCCCTCGGTGCCGGTGTTCACCACGATGCGGAAACCGCCGTCCGGATACGGGTTGCAGCCCTGCTCCAGCGCCAGGCGCGGCGCCAGCGCCATGATGCGGCCCAGCAGCGCCTCGTGCTCGGGACCCACGTGCGCCATCGACACGATGTGGGCCTTGGGCACGATCAGAAAGTGCACCGGCGCCCAGGGGTTGATGTCGTGAAAGGCGTACAGCGCCTCATCTTCGTACACCTTGCTGGAGGGAATCTGGCCGGCCACGATCTTGCAGAAGATGCAGTCCGGGTCGGCGGTGGGGTCAAGAGGCGTGGTCATGCAGGGGTCCGTAGTTTGAAAAGGGTGCGGCGAGCTCACCGCGGCACCGTGCGGCGGGGTTCATCATCGCGGCACCGTGCGGCGCCGGGGCCCTGCCTGTTCGCGGATCTCGATGCGCTGGTCGGGCGCCAGCGCCATGTCCACCGTGGCGCGCACGCCGACGGCGTCGAAGTGCCGGTGCACCCATTCCGCGCCGGCGGCGCGCCCAAGCTCGAACAGCTTGCTGACGAAGCCGGTGTCGAAGCGCACCTTGGTGGCAGCGCCAAAGCCGGCCAGCACGCTGCCACCGTCGATGTGGTGCAGCAGCACGTTCTTGTACTTGCCGGGCGGAAACTGGCCCTCCTCCAGCAGCCGGTGCACGAAGTTGATGGAGCGGATCTCGGCCATCAGGCCGGCGTTGAAGGTGATCTCGTTGACGCGGTCGGCGATCTCCATGGCGCCGGAGGGCAGCGTGGGCACCACGCTGGGGTTGATCTGCACCAGCAGCACGTCGCTGGTGAGGGTGCGGTAGATCAGCGGGTAGATCGGCGGGTTGCCGGCAAAGCCGCCGTCCCAGTAATGCTGGTCGCCGATCTGCACCGCCTTGAAGGCCGTCGGCAGGCAGGCCGAGGCCATCACCACGTCCACCGACAGCTGCTCGCCCGTGAACACCTCGCCGCGGCCAGTGCGCACGTTGGTGGCGCTGACGAACAACTGGATGCCGGCGTGGCGGTTGAGCAGCTCGAAGTCGATGTCGCGCTGGATCAGCTGGCGCAGCGGGTTGATGCCCAGCGGGTTGGCCTGGTAGGGTGACAGCCACTGGGTGAACATGTTTATGAAGGCGAACGCGCCCGGGATCGGCACGCCGGCCGAGAAGATGCCCATCACGCCGACGCCGTCCCACAGCCGGCGCAGCGAGCGGCGCGCCCGGGCGCGGGCCTCGGCGCCGCCCAGGCCGTCGCGGTGCGCCTCGGCAAAGCCCTGCGCCAGCGCCACCGCGTTCATGGCGCCGGAGCTGGTGCCGCTGATGCTGTCGATGTCCAGGCGGCCGTCCTCCAGCAGCGCATCCAGCACGCCCCAGGTGAAGGCGCCGTGCGAGCCGCCGCCTTGCAGCGCCAGGTTGACCGGCTTGCTGGCCGGGGGCGCACCCTTCTTGGCGCGGCGCCCGGGTGGAGGTGCCGGCTCAGCCATTCAAGGCGCGGCCGGCGTTCATGCGCACCATGCCCTTGACGATGCGGTAGAGGAACCAGATGGAGATGATGGCCCAGGCGATGGCGCCCGGCAGGTACAGCAGCAGGAACAGCGGCGCCGTCACCACGTAGAGCACGCCGGCCCACACCACGGTGCGGATGCGCCACCTGAAGTGGCTGGCCTGCCAGGTGCCGGCGGCATCGTCCTTCTTCACCAGGTCCATCACCAGCGCAATGATGAGCAGCCCGATGCTGACCTGCGCCCCCGGCACCACCGCGGCCACGGCCACCACCAGGTGCAGGATGTAGCTGACCCAGCCCCAGGTCTTGAGCGTGTCGGCCGCCCTGGCGGCGTCGCGGCGGCCGTGGATGGGCTCCACGTCGATGATGTCGTTGTTGCTCATGATCCGGCTCCTTTCGTGCGGCAGGTCATTCGGCTTCGCGCTGCTGCAGCTTGCGCAGCGCCTTTTCCTCGATGCCTGAGAGTCCCTCGCGGCGCGCCAGTTCCGCCACCACGTCGGCGGCAGAGAGGCCGTAGTGCGCCAGCGCCACCATGCCATGAAACCACAGGTCGGCCATCTCGGCCACGATCTTCGCGCGTGCGGCCTGCGCGTCGGCGGCGTGCTCGGCGTCCTTGGCGGCCATCACCACCTCGGTGGCCTCCTCGCCGATCTTCTTCAAAAAGGCGTCCGGCCCCTTGTGCAGCAGGCGCGCGACGTAGCTCTTTTCAGGATCGCCGCCGGCCGATGGCCTGCGGCTGTCGATGACGGCCGCCAGGCGCGCCAGGGGGTCTTGCTCGGGCATGGGTGATTACTTGTAGATCGACTCCGGGTCTTTCAAGACTGGCTCCACGGCCTGCCAGGCGCCGTCCTTCAGCACGCTGAAGAAGCAGCTGTGGCGCCCGGTGTGGCAGGCGATGCCGGGCTGGTGGCCGAGCTGCGTCACCTTGAGCAGCACCACGTCGTTGTCGCAGTCGACGCGGATCTCGTGCACCGTCTGCACGTGGCCCGATTCCTCGCCCTTGAACCACAGCCTGCCGCGCGAGCGGCTGTAGTACACGGCGCGGCCCAGCTCGGCCGTCTTGGCCAGCGCCTCGCGGTTCATCCAGGCGAACATCAGCACGTCGCCCGTGCCCTGCTCCTGCGCGATCACGGGCACCAGGCCCTGCGCGTCCCACTTCACTTGGTCCAGCCAGTTCATGGGGCGATTGTCGAGGATTCGGGTGACGTGAGCAGCCGCAAAAACCGACGCTCTCAATTTAATTGCTACTTGCGCTTATCCAGCAGGCGGCAGCAGCGGATTTGACCCTTCAGTCCCGGCATCGATGGTCGAACGGCCGCGGAGCAGGCCGCCCCAGATCACCACGGCCGGGCTTGCCCCGGCCGTCGGTGATGCCCCTTGAGGGGGTGGCGAAACATGGCGAAGCCAGTGGAGCCTGGGGTGAGCTGATTCTTGGGTGGTCAAAGCACGCCTTGCGCCAGCATGGCGTCGGCGATCTTCACGAAGCCGGCGATGTTCGCGCCCTCCACGTAGTTCACCGTGCCGTCGCTCTTCTCGCCGTGGCGCACGCAGTTGCCGTGGATGTCCTTCATGATCTCGTGCAGGCGCAGGTCCACCTCGCTGTGCGTCCACGACAGGCGCATGGCGTTCTGGCTCATCTCCAGGCCCGAGGTGGCCACGCCGCCGGCGTTGCTGGCCTTGCCTGGCGCGTACAGCGTGCCGGCGGCCTGAAAGGCGTCCACCGCCTCCAGCGTGCTGGGCATGTTGGCGCCCTCGGCCACGCAGACCACCCCGTTGGCGATCAGCGTCCTGGCATCGTTCTCGTCCAGCTCGTTCTGCGTGGCGCAGGGCAGCGCGATGTCGACCGGCACGTGCCAGGGGCGCTTGCCGGCCTCGAACTGCAGCTTGTTCTGCTTGGCGAAATCCTTCAGGCGGCCGCGCTGCACGTTCTTGAATTCCATGATGTCGTGCACCATGCCGTCGCTCATGCCGGTGTCGCACACCAGGGTGCCGTCGGAGTCGGACAGGGTGACGACGCGGGCGCCCAGCTCCAGCGCCTTTTCGGCCGCGTACTGTGCCACGTTGCCCGAGCCGGAAATGCTGACCCGGCGGCCATCGAAGGCCATTTGCCGGCGGCGCAGCATCTCCTGCGCGAAGTACACCGTGCCGTAGCCGGTGGCCTCGGGCCGCATCAGGCTGCCGCCGTAGGCGATGCCCTTGCCGGTGAACACGGCGCTGGCGTCGTTGCTGAGCTTCTTCATCATGCCGGCCATGAAGCCGACCTCGCGCGCACCCACGCCGATGTCACCCGCGGGCACGTCGGTGTCGGCGCCCAGGTAGCGGTACAGCTCGGTCATCAGCGCCTGGCAAAAGCGCATCACCTCGCCGTCGCTCTTGCCCTTGGGGTCGAAGTCGCTGCCGCCCTTGCCGCCGCCCATGGGCAGCGTGGTCAGCGCGTTCTTGAAGGTCTGCTCGAAGGCCAGGAACTTCAGGATCGACTGGTTGACGCTGGGGTGAAAGCGCATGCCGCCCTTGTAGGGACCGATGGCCATGCTGTGCTGCACGCGGAAGGCGCGGTTGACCTGCGTCTTGCCCTTGTCGTCGACCCAGGCGACGCGGAACTGGATCACGCGGTCGGGCTCGCACAGGCGCTCCAGCAGGCCGTGTTCGCGGTACCTGGGGTGCTTCTCCAGAAACGGCCACAGCGACATCATCACTT
>JAEXBL010000404.1 GCA_023394015.1 Pseudomonadota bacterium
CCGGAGTTTTCTTCATGTCCCAGCTCCCTTCCCTCGCCAGCCTGCAAAACCCCGGTGAGTTCATCGCCCGCCACATCGGCCTCACGCCCGAAGACGAGCAGCGAATGCTGGCCGTCGTCGGCGAGCCTTCGCGCCAGGCGCTGGTCGAATCCATCGTGCCGCGCGCCATCGCCCGCCGCACGCCGATGGACTTGCCGCCCGCCGCCAGCGAGGCCGACGCGCTGGCCGAACTGAAGGCCATCGCGGGCCGCAACCGGCACCAGATGAAGAGCTTCATCGGCCAGGGCTACTACCCCAACCACCTGCCCGGCGTGATTCTGCGCAACGTGCTGGAAAACCCCGCCTGGTACACCTCGTACACGCCGTACCAGGCCGAGATCAGCCAGGGCCGCATGGAGGCGCTGCTCAACTTCCAGACCCTGGTGGCCGACCTGACGGGCATGGACATCGCCAACGCCTCGCTGCTCGACGAGGCCACCGCCGCCGCCGAGGCCATGACGCTGGCGCGCCGCTCGGTCAAGGCCAAGGGCAACGTCATCGTCGTCAGCGGCGACGCGCACCCGCAGACCATCGAGGTCATGCAGACCCGCGCCGCGCCGCTGGGGCTGACGCTGAAGATCGCCAACTCGGCCCCCGAATGGGACGCGGCGCTGGCCGCCGGCGACTACTTCGCCGCGCTCATTCAATACCCCGCCAGCAGCGGCTGGCTGATGGACTGGAGCGGCGAGGTCGAGAAGATCCACGCCGCTGGCGCCGCCGCCATCTTCGCCACCGACCTGCTGGCGCTGCCCCTGCTGAAAAGCCCCGGCGAGCAAGGCGCCGACATCGTGGTCGGCAGCGCGCAGCGCTTTGGCATGCCGATGGGCGCGGGCGGCCCGCACGCCGCCTTCATGGCCTGCAAGGACGAATTCAAGCGCAGCCTGCCCGGGCGGCTGGTGGGCGTCAGCGTGGACGCGCACGGCCAGCCCGCCTACCGGCTGGCGCTGCAAACGCGCGAGCAGCACATCCGCCGCGAAAAGGCCACCAGCAACATCTGCACCGCGCAGGCGCTGCCGGCCATCGTCGCCAGCATGTACGCCGTCTACCACGGACCCGAGGGCTTGAAGCGCATCGCCGAGCGCGTGACGCGGCTGGCCAGCATCTTCACCGCCGGCATGAAGGCGCTGGGCTTTGCCGCCACGCACCATGATTCGGCCTTCGACACCGTCAGCTTCAAGACCGGCGACGCGACCGATGCAATAGCTGCCCGCGCCGTGCAAATGGGCGCCAACCTGCGCAAGGCCTGGGACGAGTACCTGTGCGTCTCGCTCGACGAAACCAGCACCCGCGCCGACGTGGAGCTGCTGTGGGCCATCTTTGGCGATGGGCAGGCGCTGCCCGACTTTGCGGCGCTTGAACAGTCGGCCCCGCCGCTGATCCCGCCCACGCTGCGCCGCCGCAGCGCCTTCATGGCGCACCCGGTGTTCCACACGCACCACAGCGAAACCGCCATGCTGCGCTACATCCGCCAGCTTTCCGACAAGGATTTGGCGCTGGACCGCAGCATGATCCCGCTGGGCAGTTGCACCATGAAGCTCAACGCCACCAGCGAGATGATCCCCATCACCTGGCCCGAGTTCGCCCACGTGCACCCGTTCGCCCCGGCCGACCAGCAGGCCGGCTACGCCGAGCTGGACGCGCAACTGCGGCGCTGGCTGAGCAGCATCACCGGCTACGCCGACGTGAGCCTGCAGCCCAACGCCGGCAGCCAGGGCGAATACGCGGGGCTCTTGGCCATCCGCGCCTGGCACGACGCACGTGGCGAAGGTCACCGCGACGTGTGCCTGATCCCCAGCAGCGCGCACGGCACCAACCCGGCCAGCGCCATGATGGTGGGGCTGAAGGTGGTGGTCACCCAGTGCGACGAGCAGGGCAACGTCGACCTGGCCGACCTGAAGGCCAAGTGCGAACAGCACGCCGACCGGCTGGCCTGCATCATGATCACCTACCCCAGCACGCACGGCGTGTTCGAGCCGCAGGTCAAGGAGGTCTGCCAGCTGGTGCACCAGCACGGCGGCCGCGTGTACCTGGACGGCGCCAACCTGAACGCCATGGTCGGCGTGGCCGCGCCGGGCGAGTTCGGCGGCGACGTCAGCCACCTGAACCTGCACAAGACCTTCTGCATCCCGCACGGCGGCGGCGGCCCGGGTGTGGGGCCGGTGTGCGTGGTCGAAGACCTGGTGCCCTACCTGCCCGGCCACCGGACGGCCGGCGATGCGCGAAAGATTGGCGCCGTCAGCGCCGCTCCCCTCGGCAACGCCGGCGTGCTGCCGATTTCGTGGATGTACATCCGCATGATGGGCGCCGACGGCCTGACGCACGCCACCGAGGCCGCCATCCTGTCGGCCAACTACATCGGCAAGCGCCTGGCCGGCCACTACCCCACGCTCTACGCCTCGGCCAACGGCCATGTGGCGCACGAGTGCATCCTGGATCTGCGCGAGCTGAAGGACAGCAGCGGCGTGATGGCCGAGGATGTGGCCAAGCGCCTGGCCGACTACGGCTTTCACGCGCCCACGCTCAGCTTTCCGGTCGCCAATACGCTGATGGTGGAGCCGACCGAGAGCGAGCCGCTGGCCGAGATCGACCGCTTCATCGACGCCATGATCGCCATCCGGGGCGAGATCCGCCGCATCGAAAGCGGCGAGTGGCCGCAGGGCGACAACCCGCTGAAGAACGCCCCCCACACCGCCGAGGCGCTGCTGGCCGCCGACTGGCCGCACCCCTACCCGCGCGAAGTCGGCGCCGCCCTGGCCGGCCGCGTGCCCGGCAGCGTCAAGTACTGGCCGCCGATGGGCCGCGTGGACAACGTCTACGGCGACCGCAACCTGTTCTGCACCTGCATTCCGGTCGAGGACCTGGCTTGAGCGCTGGCGCCCTGCAGGTGCGCCGCGCCGACTACCGCGCGCCCGCCGACCGCGCCGCGCTGATTGCGCTGCTCGACAGCTACGCGCAAGACCCGATGGGCGGCGGCGCGCCGCTGGCACCGGAGGTGCGCGAGCGCCTGTGCGACGAGCTGGCGCGGCACCCGCTGGCCGCCAGCTTCATCGCCTGGTTGGGCGGCGAGCCGGTGGGCCTGGTCAACACCTTCGAGGGCTTCTCGACCTTTCAGGCGCGGCCGCTGCTGAACGTGCACGACATCGCCGTGCTGCCCGCGCAGCGCGCCCGCGGCGTCGGCCAGGCGCTGCTGGCGGCCTGCGAGGCCCACGCGCGCCAGCGCGGCTGCTGCAAGCTGACGCTGGAGGTGCTCAGCGGCAACCAGCGCGCCCTGCGCAGCTACCAGCGCTTCGGCTTCGCGCCCTACGTGCTTGACCCGGCGCAGGGCGAGGCGCTGCTGATGCAGAAGTGGCTGTAGGCGGCGCCGGGCCGCCTGCAGCCACCAGACAGCCAGCAAAACGAAGGCTTGAGGCCCTGAATGGGCAAGTGCCAGCGCCGGAAACGCCTGCGCCCCGGCACTGGTTGGCGCAGCCTCAGTACGCCGCGCGATAGATGCCCACCACCTCTTCCAGCGTGGGCTGCACCGGGTTGGTCAGGCCGCACACGTCCTTCATGGCGTTGGTGGCCAGAGTCTCGAAGTCGGACTCCTTTACGCCCAGCTCGCGCAGGCTGGCCGGAATGCCCACGGTGCGGGCCAGCTTCTGGATCGCCTCGATGGGGCCCAGGCCGGCCAGATCGGCGTTGTGCCCGGCCAGGGTGCGGCCCACCACGCCCAGGCGGTCGGCGGCGGCGCGCATGTTGAACTGCTCCACGTGCGGCAGCAGCAGGGCGTTGCACACGCCGTGCGGCAGGTCGTAGAAGCCGCCCAGCTGGTGCGCCATGGCGTGCACGTAGCCCAGCGAGGCGTTGTTGAACGCCATGCCGGCCAGGAACTGCGCATACGCCATCTGCTCGCGGGCGGTCTTGTCGCGCGGGCTTTGCACCGCCGTGGGCAGGTACTGCGCGATCAGGGCGATGGCCTGCAGCGCGCAGGCATCGGTGATGGGGTTGTGCGCGGTGGAGACATAGGCTTCCACGGCGTGCGTCAGCGCGTCCATGCCAGTGGCCGCGGTCAGGCTGGCCGGCATGTCCTCCATCAGCACCGGGTCGTTGACCGACAGGATGGGCGTGACGTGCTTGTCCACGATGGCCATCTTCACGTGGCGCGACTCGTCGGTGATGATGGTGAAGCGCGTCATCTCCGACGCGGTGCCGGCCGTGGTGTTGACCGCGATCAGCGGCAGCTGCGGCTTGGTGGACTTGTCCAGCCCCTCGTAGTCCTCGATCTTGCCGCCGTTGGTGGCCAGCAGCGCGATGCCCTTGGCGGCGTCGTGCGGCGAGCCGCCACCCAGCGACACCACGCAGTCCGCGCCCAGTTTCTGCAGCGCCGCCAGGCCGGCGTTGACGTTGGCCACCGTGGGGTTGGGCTTGACCTCGTCGAACACCGCGCTGGCCATGCCGGCCTGCTTGAGCAGCGTGCTCAGGCGCTCGGCAAAGCCGAGCTGCACCAGCGGCGCGTCGGTCACGATCAAGGCCTTGGTGAAACCCATGCCGGCCATTTGCGTGACCGCCATCTCCAGCGCGCCGGCGCCGATCAGGTTGTTGGAGGGCATGAAGAACTGGGCAACGGACATCGTGAAGTTCCTTTGTGAAAGTTGTTGGGGGCCAGGCACCAAGGTACGGCGAAGCCCATCAAACACATGCCCTGGCCACAACGGGCACCGGGGCTTGAAGTGCCTCACCCAGTTTAGGGGGTTTCCAGGGCATTCCGATGACCGCATCGGCAATCAACCGCGCTCGCTGCCCAATCTGCACGCAAGCGCACCCGGAAATTCGATCTTGTGGCCGGCCCGCCGCTGCACGCGCGGCTCGCTGCCTTCAGGCCAGGCCGGCCCGGGCCGTGCTCATGCCACCGCGGTGCCCTCGCCACCGCCCGGGCCGTCCGGGCTGCCCTGGCCACTGGCGCGCGGCGCCGCCGGCTGCAGCCGGTAGAACTTGGGGTAGTGCCGCTGCACCACCGGCCCGTCGAAGTCCCAGGTCAGGCACTTGCCCAGGTGCGGCGGCGGGTGCTCCAGGTTCACCGGCCTCTCGCTCGGCACCATGGTCTGAAAGGCGGCGGTGGCCATGTTGAACAGCAACTCGCGCAGGTGCGCGCAGCCCTGGATGCCGCCCAGGTGCTGCTCGATCGACTTGCGCCAGCCGCGCGCCAGGCGGCAGCCCACCAGGCGCTGCATGGGCGCCGCCGCCTGCGGGCAGGGGCCGTGCGGCACGTGGTCCATGGCCACCTCGATGGCGCGCACCACGGTGCCATCGTCCACCGTCAGGCGGATCGCCATGCCGTGGATCGGCTCGCCGGCGGCCCATGCGCGCTCGCCGGGGATGGTGAAGGGCGCCGTCTTGCTGTCGTGCAGCTCGGCCTCGATGTCCCACAGGCCGTCGTCGCGGCGGTAGCCGCGGTAGGTGGCGCGGCGGTCGTGCAAATGGGTACGGGCAACGGGGGCGGAAAGCGGCACGGCAGGATCGATCAGGCAAGCAATGAAAGCACCGATTGTGGCCGCTGCGCCGCCGCGCGCCTGCCCAACCGGCGACAGCGCCCGGTGCTGGCCGCCACGCGCAGCCGTTACCATGGCCGCCCCATGAGCACATCGACACCCCACGCCTTCGCCGGCAGCCTCACCGCCGTGCGCGGCATCGAGGTTGGCCACTTCACCGACCCGCGCCGGCCCACCGGCTGCTCGGTGGTGCTGGCC
>JAEXBL010000188.1 GCA_023394015.1 Pseudomonadota bacterium
GCGCGGGGGGCGCCCGGCGGGGGGGCCCCGCCGCGGGGGGGCCGCCGCCGCAGCCAGCACGGGCAGGGGCACCAGGGGGGCAAGCGACAGACCGATGACGAACCGCCGACGGTCGGTTGTGGGCTGAGGATGCATGACGAAATCTCCTTCGGCGCCGAAAAAAGGGCCCCGCGCACATGAGCGGCCAACGAACCCGTTCACCAAGCCATCGGCCCGCCGGCTTATCGGCACGGCCCGTTCACCGACGAAACAAGCAAGAAAAGCACAGCTTTGAACACGCCGTCAAGGGTAGCGCGACAGGGTCTGCAGGTGATCTTGAAGCAGTTCAAGAAAAAATTTCTTGGCCATGGACGGCGGCTCCAGCGTTGATAAAAATCAATCTGGATTGAGAAAAATCAATCGACCATGCGGCTTCTTTGGTCTTAAGGGTTATCCCGCAACGGCGACCCAGTCGAAAAGGAGCTTCAAGATGAGTCAGCCTATCCACGAAAAAGGTTCCGACGCCAGCGGTATTGGGCGCCGTCGTTTCCTCAACTCGGCCGCGGCGCTGGGCATCACCAGCGTGGGGCTGGCCGCCTGCCAGGAGCGCGCTGAGTCCCCAGCAGCCTCGACCGGCGCCGGCAGCGCCCCGGCACCCGCCGCTGCCTCGCACGTGGGGGGCGCCGGCTCGGTCGAGGTCAAGCCGGGCCAGCTCGACACCCACTATGGCCTGTGGAGCAGCGGCCACACGGGCGACATGCGCATTCTGGGTATTCCCTCCGGGCGCGAGTTGCTGCGCATCCCCTGTTTCGTGCCCGACGCCCTGATCGGCTGGGGCCAGACCAACGAATCGAAAGAGGTGATGGGCACCCGGCCCGACGGCACGCTGCGCTACACCGTGGCCGACACCCACCACATCCACGCCTCGTACAAGGACGGCGTCTACGACGGCAAGTACTGCTGGATCAACGACAAGATCAACGCCCGCCTGGCCCGCTTCCGGCTCGACTACATGGTGTGCGACAAGATCACCAAGATTCCCAACATCCAGGGCTTTCACGGCATCTTCCCGGACAAGCGCGACCCGGTCGATCCGGCCATCAACTACACCACGCGCGTGTTCTGCGGCCAGGAATTCCACGTGCCCATGCCCAACCAGGGCGCCAGCCTGGAAGACCCGACGCAGTACCACTGCCTGTTCACCTGCGTCGACGCCGAAAGCATGGAAGTGCGCTGGCAGGCGCGCATCGACGGCAACTGCGACCTGGTCGCCACCTCGTTCGACGGCAAGCTGGCGGCCAGCAACCAATACAACGTCGAGAACGGCGTGCACTACCCGGACATGATGTCGCTGGAGCGCGATGCCTGCCTGTTCTTCCACATCGCCCGCATCGAGCAGGCCGTCAAGGACGGCAAGTTCACCACCATCGGCGACTCCAAGGTGCCGGTGGTGGACTGCACCGAGGAGGCCAACAAGGACCCCGCCACTGCGCTGAGCGTGCGCGTGTCGGTGCCCAAGAACCCCCACGGCGTCAATGCCACGCCGGACGGCAAGTACTTCATCTGCTCGGGCAAGCTGTCGCCGACGGCGACCGTGATCGAGCTGGAGAAGGTGCTCGACTGGTTCGACGGCAAGCTGGACGATCCCGACAAGGCCATCGTGGCCGAGCCCGAGATCGGCCTCGGCCCGCTGCACACCACCTTCGACGGCCGCGGCAACGCCTACACCACGCTGTTTCTCGACAGCCAGGTGGTCAAGTGGAACATCGACAAGGCGATCAAGAAGCACGCCGGCGACAAGGCCATCAACCCCATCGTGCACAAGCTGGACGTGATGTACCAGCCGGGCCACATCAACGCCACCAATGCCGAAACCACGGCCGCGGACGGCATCTGGATGGGCGTGGGCAACAAGTTCTCCAAGGACCGCTTCCTGCCCGTGGGGCCGATGCACCCGGAGAACGACCAGCTGGTGGACATCACGGGCGAGCAGATGGTGCTGGCGCACGACAACGCCGTACGCCCCGAGCCGCACGACTTCATCATCTTCAACCGCGACTGGCTGCACCCCAAGCAGATCTACGACATCGACGAGCACCCCGAAGCCATCAAGGACGTCAAGGACGCCGGCGTCACGCGCAACGGCAACAAGGTGACGGTGCGCATGGCCTCGTTCGCGCCGGCCTACACCCCGGCCGAGTTCAAGGTCAAGGTGGGCGACGAAGTCACCCTGTACCTGACCAACATCGACAAGGTGGAAGACCTGACGCACGGCCTGGCCATCCCTGAATACAACATCCAGTTCCTGGTCAACCCGCAGGAGACCAAGTCGGTCACCTTCAAGGTCGATCAGCCGGGGGTGTTCTGGTACTACTGCACCAACTTCTGCCATGCGCTGCACCTGGAGATGCGAGGCCGCATGATCGTCGAGGCCTGAGTACTGCGCTGACGCGCCGACTGCGGGGCTGGGTCGCGCACGATGGCCCAGCCCTTTTTTTCAGCAGGAGCAAGCGAATCATGAACTGGACAGGCCTTGCACGCGAGCTGATGGCCGCACTGACGCTGGTGCTCGCCGCGGCGAGCGGCTGGTCGGCGCCGGTGGTGGGCGCGGGCGCGGGTGGATCGCAGGCCTACGAGGCCGAACTGCCGGCCGATCTGGCGGCGGCCAAGGACATGTGCGCCCTGCTGCCCTGCAAGGACGTGTTTCCGGGCGCGACGGCGTTTTCCGAACGCAAGGGCAAGCCCTTCTACGTCGAGGCGTTGGGTGGGCCGGACGGCCGGCAGGTGCTGGGCTACGTGATGCTGTCGACCGACATCACCGACACGCCGGCCTATTCGGGCAAGCCGGTGGTGACCCTGATCGGCATGGACACGGACGGCAAGTTCGTCGGCGTCAAGGTGATCAAGCACTCCGAGCCGATCCTGCTGCTGGGCATCCCGGAATCGGCGCTGACCGACTTCAACAACCAGTACCTGGGCAAATCGGTCAAGGACAAGATCGAAGTCGGCCAGTCGCGCCCCGACGAGGACGTGCTGGGCGTGGACGCGATCTCCGGCGCCACCGTGACGGTGATCGCGCAGAACCAGGTCATCATGACCTCGGGCGCCGCCGTGGCGCGGCAGGTTGGCATCATCGAACCCGTGGTGCGCGAGCCGGTGCGCTACGTGCAGCCCGAAGCCGGCGCCGCCGCGCCCGACTGGGCCACGCTGGTGCAGCAAGGCGCCGTCAAGCGGGTGCTGGTGCGGCCCGAGCAGGTGGGCCTGGCCAAGGCCAGCGAGCCGTTCATCGAGCTGTGGTTCGGCGCCCTCAACTCGCCGGTGGTCGGCCCGGCCATCCTGGGCCAGCGCTCGTGGCAGCACCTGATGGGCCAGCTGGGCGAAGGAGAGAACGCCATCTTCGTGATCCGCACCGCCGGCCAGGAATCGTTCAAGGGTTCGGGCTTCGTGCGCGGCGGCATCTACGACCGCATCCAGCTGCGGCAGGACAACGACACCTTCACCTTCCGCGACACCGACGCGATCAACCTCTACGGCCTGGCCGCCAAGGGCGCGCCACGCTTCACCGAGTCGATCATCTTCATCGTGCGCTCGCCGGCGTTCTCGGCCGCCTACCCGTGGAAGCTGGGCTTTCTGGGCAACAAGGTCGATCGCGCCACCGGCGCCAAGACCTTCACCGCCTTCGACACCGACTACTGGCTGCCGGCCTCCTACTTGGTGGGCGGCCACCCCAAGATCGTCCGGCCCGAGGCCACCTGGGTCAAGGTATGGAAGGCGCGCCTGCCGCAGGTCCTGCTGTTCGCCGCGCTGCTGCTGGCCGTCACGGTGGTCTACGCCCTGCGCGACCGGCTGACGCGCCGCGCCACGCACAAGAACAAGTGGGCGGTCAACGCTTTCAAATACAGCTTCTGGCTCATCTTCGTGGTCTGGGTCGGCTTCGGCCTGATGGCCCAGCCGTCCATCACGCAGGTGCTGACCTGGCTGCACTCGATCCTGTTCCGCTGGGAGTGGACGCTGTTCCTCAGCGACCCGTTCATCTTCCTGTTCTGGATCTTCATCTTCATCACCATCTTCGTGTTCGGGCGCGGCCTGTTCTGCGGCTGGACCTGCCCGTTCGGCTCGATCCAGGAAATCATCCACAAGGCCGCCGCCACCGTGGGCCTGGGGCGCTGGCAGTTCCAGTTGCCGCAGCGCTGGCACGACCGCCTGAAGTGGATCAAGTACGCCGTGTTCTTCGGCCTGGTGGCAGTGTCGCTGTATTCGATGGTGCTGGCCGAGATGCTGGCCGAGGTCGAGCCGTTCAAAACCACCTTCCTGGTCGGGCTGACCAACCGCAGCTGGCCTTACGTGAGCTTCGTGCTGGCGATCTTCGCGGTGTCGATCTTCATCGAGCGGCCCTATTGCAAGTACATCTGCCCGCTCGGCGCATCGCTGGCCATGCCCAGCACCTTCCGCTGGTTCGGCCTGCGCCGCAAGCCCGACTGCAACAGCTGCAAGGCCTGCGCCAAAGGCTGCGGCGCCCAGGCGATCAACGCCGACGGCCAGATCGACCACCGCGAGTGCCTGCACTGCCTGGACTGCATGATTCTCTACACCGACACCGCCGGCTGCCCGCCGCTGGCCAAGGAGCGCAAGCTGCGCGAGCGCGAGGGCCAGCCGCTGACCCCGATCGGCCGGGACGGCTACTTCATCCCCATCGTGCCGATCGAGGACGACCGCCAGCGGCTGCACGCGCAGGCGCTGCTGGCCAAGGGCGCCGATCCGCGCTGGCCCACCGGCCGCACCCATCCGCCGGTCGAGCAGTTGAGCGGTGTGCGCCGGCTCATCGGCGAGGCCATCGACCACCTGTGGCCCTTCAGCCGCGCCACCTGGGGCGGCAGCCGCACCGTGGCGGCCCTGGGCGTGGCGGCGGCGCTGGCGGCATCGCTGGTGTGGCTGCTGGCCGCGCGCGGCAGCGCCTCGCCGCTGCTCGTCATCGGCGCCTGGTTCGGCTGGAGCGTGTTCGAGGTGCTGGTGCGCCTGCAGGGCAAGCGCTACGTCAAGGACGGCCCGTGGTGGGGCAAGCTCTACCGCCAGGCCAACGTGATGGACATGCTGAGCTACGTCGGCTTCAAGAACCTGCTGATCGGCGCCGCGCTGTTCTGGCTGCTGGCGCGCACCGGCGCCATGGTGGTCGCCTGATGCGCCAGGCCGCCCTCGCTCCCCTGCCCCGCCGCCGGTCGCGCAGCGTACGCGCCGCGCTGACCCTGGCGGGCGCGTGGGCCGCGGCCTGGGCCTCGGCGGCGGTCATCACCGTGCAGCCCGGCGACAGCATCCAGGCCGCGATCGACCGCGCCGCCGAGGGCGACACGGTGCAGGTGCAACGCGGCCGCTACGTCGAGAACCTGCGCATCGAAAAAACGCTCACCCTGCGCGGCATCGACCGCCCCACCGTCAGCGGCGGCGACCAGGGCGACACCATCCGCGTTACCGCGCCCGACGTCGTCATCGAGGGCATGATCGTGGCCGACTCCGGAGGCAGCCTGCGGGGGCAGAACGCCGGCATCTACATCCAGCCTGGCGCGCACCGCGCCATAGTGCGCCACTGCTGGCTCAACTACAACCTGTTCGGCCTGTGGATCGAGAAGGCCGACGACGTGCAGGTGCTGCACAACAACATCACCGGCAAGCGCGACTACGACAGCGCGCAGCGCGGCAATGGCGTGCAGCTCTACAACACCAAGGGCGCGCGCATCATCGGCAACGAGATCAGCTTCGTGCGCGACGCGCTCTACATCGACGTCTCGCACCACGCGGTGTTCAAGCAGAACCGCCTGCACCACAGCCGCTACGGCACGCACTACATGAACTCCTACTACAACCTGTGGGAGGACAACGACACCTGGGACAACCGCGGCGGGTTGGCGCTGATGGAGGTGCGCAACCAGGAAATCCGCAACAATCGGGCCTGGAAGAACAGCGACCACGGCATCATGCTGCGCACGCTGCAGGACGCGGTGATCGAGAACAACATCGTGATGAACAACGGCCGCGGCTTCTTCATCTACGACGTCGAATACACCAAGCTGACCGGCAACGTGGTGGCCGACAACCGCATCGGCGTGCACCTGTCGGCCTCGCCGCGCAACGAGGTGGCCGACAACGACTTCATCGAGAACCACGAGCAGATCCGCTACGCCGGCACGCGCGACATCCAGTGGGGCGGCGGCAAGGGCAATTACTGGAGCAATTACCGCGGCTGGGACCGCGACGGCGACGGCCGCGGCGACATCCCCTACGAAGCCAACGACGTGGTCGACCGCCTGACCTGGCGCTACCCCTCGGTGCGCCTGCTACTGGCCAGCCCGGCGGTGCAGGCGCTGCGCGTGGTGGGGCAGCAGTTCCCGATCCTGCGCGTGCCCAGCGTGGTTGAGCAGCGGCCACGCATGCTGCCCCGCTCCACCGACTGGGCGCGCTGGCGCGCCCGATTGAACAAGGATTCCCACGATGCGCCCTGAGGCACCCTCCCCCGTCGCGCCGCGGCCGGCCGAGGCCATCATCCGCGCCAGCGTGGTCACCAAGCGCTTCGACCGCTTCACCGCGGTGGACCAGATCTCGCTCGACATCCACCGGGGTGAGGTGTTCGGCCTGATCGGCCACAACGGCGCCGGCAAGAGCACCCTGTTCAAGATGATGCTGGGCCTGCTGGCGCCCACCAGCGGCAGCATCCACATCGCCGGCGAGCCGGTGGACGGCGCTGCGGCGCGCGAGGTGCGACGGCGCATCGGCTACCTGCCCGAGAACGTGGCGCTGTGGGACAACCTGAGCGGCCTGGAAACACTGCGCTTCTTCGCCCGGCTCAAGCGCATCGACACCGGCACCTGCGCGCCCATGCTGGAGCGCGTGGGCCTGGGCCATGCGGGCGACCGCCCGGTGCGCGCCTACTCCAAGGGCATGCGCCAGCGGCTGGGGTTCGCGCAGGCGCTGCTGGGGCAGCCGCAGGTGCTGTTTCTCGACGAGCCGACCACCGGCCTCGATCCGCGCGCCATCCACTTCTTCTGGGACACGCTGGCCGAGCTGCGCGCCCAGGGGCTGACCATCGTGCTGACCTCGCACATCTTGGCCGAGCTGCAGAACCGCGTCGATCGGGTGGCGGTGATGACCAATGGCCGCCTGCAGGCGCTGGGCAGCCTGGCCGAGCTGCGGGCGCAGTTCGACCTGCCGCTGAAGCTGCGGGCGCAACTATCGCCCGGCATCGCCGCGCCGGCGCTGGCCCGCCTGCTCGACGCGCTGCCACCGCCGCTGGCCGGCATCCCGTGCCAGCAGACGGCGGACGCCCTGCTGTTCAACGCACCGCGCGGCCACAAGATGGCGCTGCTGCAGTACCTGCTGCGCTGGCCCGATCAGGTGCTGGACGTGCAGGTGCAGGAGCCCTCGCTGGAAGACATGTTCTTCGCCGACCAACCCGCCCCCGCCGATCCGGCCCGCCCGGAACCGGCCACCGTCGATGCCCAGGAGGCCGCATGATTCAACCGCGCCAGGTGGCCACGCTCGCCTCGAAGGAATTCCGCGACCGGCTGCGCAACCGCTGGGTGCTGGCGGTGGCGCTGGTGTTCGCCGTGTTCTCGGTCGTCATCACCTACGCCGGCGGCGCCCAGCAGGGCACGGTGGGCCTGCGTTCGCTGGAGTTCACCGTCACCAGCCTGGTCAGCCTGGTGATCTACCTAGTGCCGCTGATCGCGCTGCTGCTGGGCTTCGACGCCATCGTCGGCGAGCGCGAGCGCGGCTCGCTCGACCTGCTGCTGGCCCACCCCATCACGCGCGGCGAGTTGCTGCTGGGCAAGTACCTGGGCCTGGCGCTGGCGCTGGCGCTGGCCATGCTGGCCGGCCTGGCGGCGGTGGGCGTGGCGCTGGTGTGGCAGTTCGGCAACCGCGCGCTGTTTCACTACACCGGCTTCGTCGTCAGCGCGCTGCTGATGGGCCTGTCCTTTCTGAGCCTGGCGGTGCTGGTGTCGGTGCTGGCGCGCGACCGCACGCGTGCCTCGGGCGCGGCCATCGTGCTGTGGTTCTTGTTCGTGCTGGTGTTCGACCTGGTGCTGCTGGGCGTGCTGGTGGCCACCGCCGGTCACTACGGCGGCGCCATCTTCCCGTACCTGCTGATGCTCAACCCGACCGACGTGTTCCGCATCCTCAACGTGTTCTCGGCCGACGACGTGCGCAGCGCCTACGGGCTGGTGAGCGTGGTGCCGCCGGCCCTGTCCCACATCGGTGTGCTGTCCGGCGTCATGCTGGGCTGGATAGTCGTGCCGCTGGTCCTTGCCAAATGGAGATTCAAGCCATGACGATGATCGATCGCCCCGCCTACACCTGCCGCTGCTGCTCGCCCGGCACGCGAGCGGCCGATGCCTGCGGCGAGCGCCGCCTGCTGCTGGGACTGCTGGCGCTGGCCAGCGTGGCCCCGCTGGCCGCCTGCGGGCGCGAAGGCGAAGGCGGCGCCGCCAGCACCGGACCGGCCGAAATCGCGCGCAACACCTCGTGCGAGCTGGACGGCATGCTGCTGATGGACTACCCCGGCCCCAAGGGGCAGATTCACTACGCCGACTCGCCCCGCCCCTACTTCTACTGCGACACGGTCGAGACGCTGAACGTGCTGCTGCTGCCCGAGCAGGTGCGCAAGGTCACCGCCGTCTACGTACAGGACATGGGCAAGGCCGACTGGGACAACCCCAAGGGCGCCTGGATCGACGCCCGCAACGCGCTGTACGTGCAGGGCAGCAAGCGCAAGGGCTCGATGGGCCCCACCTTCGCCACCTTCAGCGAGGAAGCCGACGCGCAGGCCTTCATCCAGCAATACGGCGGCAAGCTGCTGCGCATGAGCGAGATCACGCCGGTGATGGTCGACCTGCGCGGCGGCGCCAACCTCGACGACAGCATGTGACCCGCCGGGGCATGGCCATGGATCCAACCTCCTCCGCCCCCTACCTGACCCAGCGCCTGAGCCGGCGCGGCCTGCTGTGGCTGGGCGGCGGCGTGGTGGCCGCGGGGCTGGCGGCCACCGTTACCCAGCGCTGGTGGTGGCGGCGCGGCCCCGACCTCGACGTGGACATGGACATCTGCATCGTCGCGCCCCCCATCCGCTATGACCCCGCCAGCGGGCTGGCGCCCGAGGTGCCGCGCCCCATCCCGGCCGACGCGCGCTGCCCGGTGTGCGGCATGTACCCCGCGCGCAGCCCGCGCTGGGCCGCGCAGGTGCTGTACCGCGACGGCCACGTGCACTTCTTCGACTCGCCGATCGACCTGTTCCAGTTCCTGGCCGACGTGCCGCGCTTCAGCCCCGGCTACCAGGCGGGCGACATCCTGTCCACCTGGGTCACCGACGTGCGCAGCAGCGACTGGGTGCCGGCCGAGCAGGCCTGGTACGTGCACGGCTCCGACG
>JAEXBL010000196.1 GCA_023394015.1 Pseudomonadota bacterium
TGGGCATACTGATCGGAACCTTTCTGCTGTTGATGATCTTCGGCCTGCCGGTGGCGGTGGCCATGGCGGGCGCGTCGCTGCTGTTCGTGCTGATCTCGGGCAGCGTGCCCGACGTGGTGGTGGCGCAGCGCATGATCGCGGGCGTGGAATCCTTCCCGCTGCTGGCCGTGCCGTTCTTCATCCTGGCCGGCAACCTGATGAACATCGCCGGCATCACCGGGCGCATCTACAACTTCGCCGTGGCGCTGGTGGGCTGGATGCGCGGCGGGCTGGGGCAGGTGAACATCATCGGCTCGGTGGTGTTCGCCGGCATGTCGGGCACCGCCATCGCCGACGCCGCGGGCCTGGGCACTATCGAGATCAAGGCCATGAAGGACCACGGCTACGGCACCGAGTTCGCGGTGGGCGTGACCGCCGCCTCGGCCACGCTCGGCCCCATCATCCCGCCGTCGCTGCCTTTCGTCATCTACGGCATGATGGCCAACGTGTCCATCGGCTCGCTGTTCCTGGCCGGCCTGGTGCCCGGCGCCGTGCTGATCGTGCTGATGATGCTGACCGTGGCCTATTTCGCGCGGCGCAACAACTGGGGCGGCGACGTGTCGTTCGACTGGAAGCGGCTGGGCGGCGCCACGCTGGAAGTGGCCGTGGTGCTGGCCTTTCCGCTGGCGATCTGGGCCATGACCGAGGCCGGCCTGTCGTCCAACATGGCCACCGGCATCGCCTTCGCGGCCTTGCTGCTGCTGGACTGGCGCTACAACTTCTCGGCGGTGATGGCGCTGATGGCGCCCGTCATCCTGATCGGCGGCATGACCCTGGGATGGTTCACGCCCACCGAGGCCGCCGTGGCCGCCGTGATCTGGGCGCTGTTCCTGGGGCTGGTGCGCTACCGCTCCATGACGTTGCGCACGCTGGCCAAGGCCACTTTCGACACCATCGAGACCACGGCCTCGGTGCTGTTCATCGTCACCGCCGCGTCGGTGTTCGCGTGGCTGCTGACCACCTCGCAGGCCGCGCAGGCGCTGACCGACGGCATCCTCAGCGTGACGCAGAACAAGTGGGTGTTCCTGCTGATGGCCAACGTGCTGATCCTGATCGTGGGCTGCTTCATCGACACCATCGCCGCCATCACCATCCTCGTGCCCATCCTGCTGCCCATCGTGCTCAAGCTCGGCATCGACCCCATCCACTTCGGGCTCATCATGACGCTGAACCTGATGATAGGCCTGCTGCATCCGCCCCTGGGCATGGTGCTGTTCGTGCTGGCGCGCGTGTCCAAGCTGTCGGTCGAACGCACCACGATGGCCATCCTGCCGTGGCTGGCCCCGCTCTTCGTGGCGCTGATCGCCATCACCTACATCCCGCAGAGCACGCTCTGGCTGCCCACCTTCCTGGGCATGGCCAAATAAGGAGACCCCCGCAATGACCGGAAGACTGCAAGGCAAGACCGCCATCGTCACCGCCGCCGGGCAGGGCATAGGCCGCGCCGTGGCCGAGGCCTATGCGCGCGAAGGCGCCGACGTGCTGGCCGTGGACATCAACGGCGCGGCGCTGGAAACGCTGGCCGGGTGCCGGCGCCGCACGCTGGACCTGACCGGCGCCTCGGCCGCGGCCGAACTGGCCGCCGAGGCCGGGCCGGTGGACGTGCTCTTCAATGGCGCGGGCTTCGTGCACGCCGGCACTATCCTGGACTGCGACGAACAGGCCTGGGATTTCTCGTTCGAGCTGAACGTGAAAACCATGTACCGCATGATCCGGGCCTGCCTGCCGGGCATGCTGGCGCGCGGCGGCGGCTCCATCGTCAACATGGCCTCGGTGGCCTCCAGCATCAAGGGCGCGCCCAACCGCTGCGTCTACGGCGACACCAAGGCGGCGGTGATCGGCCTGACCAAGTCCGTGGCCGCCGACTACATCGGCCAGGGCATACGCTGCAACGCCATCTGCCCGGGCACGGTGGAATCGCCTTCGCTGCGCCAGCGCATCGAGGCCCAGGCCGCCGCGAGCGGCCAGACGCTGGCCGCCGTCGAGGCCGCCTTCGTCGCCCGCCAGCCCATGGGCCGCATCGGCACCACCGCCGAAATCGCGGCGCTGGCGCTGTACCTGGCCAGCGACGAATCCGCCTTCACCACCGGCACCGCCCAGGTCATCGACGGCGGCTGGTCCAACTGAACCTACACACACCTCCCAAGGAAACCAAGATGAAACTGGTGCGCTATGGCGCGAAAGGCGCGGAAAAACCCGGCATGATCGACGCCCGCGGACAGCTGCGGGACCTGTCCGCGGCGCTGCCCGACATCACCGCCGCCACGCTCACGCAGGCCGGCCTGGCGAAACTGCGCGCGCTGGACCCCGACAGCCTGCCGCGGGTCGACCGCCCGGGCCGGATGGCCCCGCCCTGGAGCGGCATGGGCAAATTCATCTGCATCGGCCTGAACTACGCCGACCACGCGGCCGAGTCCGGGCTGCCGGTGCCGGCCGAGCCGGTGATCTTCATGAAGCCGACCTCGGCCGTGGTCGGCTGCAACGATCCGGTGGTGCTGCCCCGGGAATCCGTCAAGACCGACTGGGAAGTCGAGCTGGGCGTGGTGATCGGCGAGCGCGCCCGCTACGTCAGCGAAGCCGACGCCATGAAGCACGTGGCCGGCTACTGCGTGGTCAACGACGTGTCCGAGCGCGAATACCAGATCGAGCGCGGCGGCACCTGGGACAAGGGCAAGGGCTGCGACACCTTCGGCCCGGTCGGCCCCAGGCTGGTGACGGCCGACGAGATCGCCGACCCGCAGGCGCTGGACATGTGGCTGGAAGTTAACGGCAAGCGCTACCAGAACGGCAGCACCCGCACCATGGTGTTCGGCGTGGCGCAGCTGGTGTCCTACGTCAGCCGCTTCATGACCCTGTACCCGGGCGACCTGATCAGCACCGGCACGCCGCCGGGCGTGGGCATGGGCCAGAAGCCGGCGCCGGTGTACCTGAAGGCGGGAGACCGGATGCGCCTGGGCATCGCCGGCCTGGGCGAGCAGCAACAGTCCGTCCATGCCTGGGACCCCGAGCTGATCGACGCCTAGGCCCTAGTCGCGCCCGCCAGGAGCCATCCATGCCTGAGACCGATACCGCGT
>JAEXBL010000238.1 GCA_023394015.1 Pseudomonadota bacterium
GCTGACGATCGCCGGCTGCGGCCGCGGCGAAGCGCCCGCGCCGGGGCCGCGCCCCGTCGTGGCCATGCCCGCGCAGGCGGACGAACGCCTGCCGGCCTGGACGCTGCCGGGCGAAGTGCAGGCGCGCTACAGCACGCCGCTGTCGTTTCGCGTGGGCGGCAAGATCGTCGAACGCGCGGTCAGGCTGGGCGACGCGGTCGAACCCGGCCAGGTCGTGGCCAGGCTCGATCCCGCCGACGCCAGCAAGAACGCGGCCAGCGCCCGCGCCCAATTGACCGCCGCCCAGCACCAGCTGGACTATGCGCGCCGGCAGCTCGACCGCGACCGCGCCCAGGCGCGCGAAAACCTGATCGCCACGACCCAACTGGAACAGACCCGCAACGCCTACGCCGCGGCGCTGGCGCAGCGCGACCAGGCCGCGCAGCAGGCGGGGCTGGCGGCCGACCAGCTCGAATACACGACGCTGCGGGCCGACCATGCCGGCGTCATCACCGCCGAGCAGGCCGACACCGGCCAGAACGTGGCCGCCGGCCAACCGGTGTACAGCCTGGCCTGGTCCGGCGACATCGACGCCATCTGCGACGTGCCGGAAAGCGTGCTGGGGGGCCTGGAGATCGGCCAGCAGGCCAGCGTCACGCTCGGCCCCCTGCCCGGCCGCAGCTTTGCCGCCGTGCTGCGAGAAATATCGCCGGCCGCCGATCCGCGCAGCCGCACCTATCGCGCCAAGCTCACGCTGCAGGCGCCCACCCCGGACGTGCGCCTGGGCATGACGGCCAATATCCGTTTCGACAACCCGGCCGGCGACGGGCCGCCCACGTATACGCTGCCGGCCACCGCGCTGTTCCATGACGGCCCCGCGCCCGCGGTGTGGATCGTCAGGCAGGGCGAAGACACGCTGGAGCTGCGCCGCGTCGAGGTGCTGCGCTTCGACGCGCGCACCGTGACCCTGGCCGGCGGCCTGCAGGCCGGCGAACGCGTGGTGTGGCAAGGCGTGCATACCGTGTCCGCCGGCGAAAAAGTACGCCCGGTGGCGCCGCTGCATCCCGAGGACCACGCCTCATGAGCGCGCCGGGCCACGAGGAAGGCCGCTTCAACCTCTCGGCCTGGGCGCTGCGCCACCAGCCGCTGGTGATATTCATCATCACGCTGGTGACGCTGTTCGGCGTGCTGTCCTACTCCCGGCTGGCGCAATCGGAAGACCCGCCCTTCACGTTCCGGGTCATGGTGATCAAGACGATGTGGCCCGGCGCCACCGCCCGCCAGGTGCAGGAACAGGTCACCGACCGCATCGCCAGAAAACTGCAGGAAGCCGCCAACACCGACTTCCTGCGCAGCTATTCGCGGCCCGGCGAGTCGCTGATCTTCTACACCATGAAGGACTCGGCGCCGGCCAGCACCGTGGCCGACCAGTGGTACCAGATCCGCAAGAAGGTCGGGGATATTTCGGCCACGCTGCCGCCCGGCGTACAGGGCCCCTTCTTCAACGACGAATTCGGCGACGTCTACACCAACATCTACACCCTGCAGGGCGACGGCTTCACGCCCGCGCAGCTGCGCGACTACGCCGACAAGCTGCGCACGGTGCTGCTGCGCGTGCCCGGCGTGGCCAAGGTGGATTACTTCGGCGAGCAGCCCGAACACATCTACATCGAGATCTCCAATACCCGGCTGAGCCGGCTGGGCGTGTCGCCGCAGCAGATCGCGCAGGCCATCAACAGCCAGAACGCCGTCACCGCCGCCGGCACCCTGACCACCGCCGACGACCGCGTCTTCGTGCGCCCCACCGGCCAGTACGACAGCCCGCAGGCCCTGGCCGACACGCTGATCCGCATCGACGGCAAGTCGCTGCGGCTGGGCGACATCGCCACCATCCGCCGCGGCTACGACGACCCGCCCGTGGAGCAGATGCGCCTGGGCGGACGCCTGGCGCTGGGCATCGGCATCACCATGCAGCCCGGCCAGGACGTGGTCCACCTGGGCCGCGCGCTGAGCGCCAGGTTCGGCGAGCTGCAGGCGCAGCTGCCGGCGGGCCTGACCCTGAAGGAAGTCTCCAGCATGCCGCGGGCGGTGTCGTATTCGGTCGACGAATTCCTGCGCTCGGTGGCCGAAGCGGTCGCCATCGTGCTGATCGTGAGCCTGGTCTCGCTGGGGCTGCGCACCGGCATGGTGGTGGTGATTTCGATTCCGGTGGTGCTGGCCGTCACGGCGCTCTTCATGGAGATGTTCGGCATCGGCCTGCACAAGGTGTCGCTGGGCACGCTGGTGCTGGCCCTGGGCCTGCTGGTGGACGACGCCATCATCGCCGTCGAGATGATGGCGGTGAAACTGGAACAGGGCTGGAGCCGCGCGCGCGCGGCCGCGTTCGCCTACACCAGCACCGCCTTTCCCATGCTGACCGGCACGCTGGTGACGGTGGCGGGCTTTCTGCCGATCGCGCTGGCCAAGTCCAGCACCGGCGAATACACCCGCTCCATCTTCCAGGTCTCGGCCATCGCGCTGATCGTCTCGTGGTTCGCCGCCGTGGTGCTGATTCCGCTGCTGGGCTATCGCCTGCTGCCCGAGCGCAAGCGCGAAGCCCACCTGCCCGAGGACCACGAACACGACATCTACGACACCGGCTTTTACCGGCGGCTGCGGCGCTGGGTCGCCTGGTGCGTGGAGCGCCGCTACCTGGTGCTGGGCGGCACGGTCGCGGCCTTCGCGCTGGCGATGGCCGGCTTCGGGCTGGTGCCGCAGCAGTTCTTCCCCAGCTCCGACCGCAGCGAACTGCTGGTGGACCTGCGCCTGCAGGAAGGCGCCTCGTTCGACGCCACGCTGCGCCAGGTGGAACGGCTGGAACAGGCGTTGCAGGGCCGTCCCGAGATCGAGCATTCGGTCAGCTACGTCGGCGCCGGCGCGCCGCGCTTCTACCTGCCGCTGGACCAGCAGCTGGCCACGCCCAACTTCGCCCAGCTGGTCATCACCACCCATTCGGTGGAAGACCGCGAAAAGCTGGCGCAATGGCTGCAGCCCATGCTGCGCGAAAAATTCCCTGCCATCCGCAGCCGCCTGTCGCGGCTGGAGAACGGGCCGCCGGTGGGCTTCCAGGTGCAGTTCCGCGTCAGCGGCGACCAGATCGCCGACGTGCGCGCGGTGGCCGAGCAGGTGGCCGCCGAAGTCCGCGCCGACGCGCGCTCGACGAATGTGCAGTTCGATTGGGACGAACCCTCCGAGCGCTCGGTGCGCTTCGAGATCGACCAGCAGAAGGCGCGCGAACTGGGCGTGAGCTCCAGCGACATTTCCGACTTCCTCGCCATGACGCTGTCGGGCTACGCGGTGACGCAATACC
>JAEXBL010000279.1 GCA_023394015.1 Pseudomonadota bacterium
CCTTGAGCGACATCGGCTCCTGGCGCGACGCCAGCACGTCGATCAGCGCGAACATGCGCTCGATCACCTGGATGGTCGGCGTCTGGTGGGTGTCGGGGCGGGATCGGCGCATGCGAGGGCTCCGCGCGGCTCAGGCGGTGGGCGCCAGCAGTGCCGAGGCGCCGGTGGCGCGCCGCCACTGGCCCTGCTCCAGCCGCTCCAGCGGCTGAAAGCGCGCCTTGTAGGCCATCTTGCCGCTGCCCTCGATCCAGTAGCCCAGGTACACATAGGGCAGGTTCAGCGCCTGGGCCTGCTCGATCTGCCACAGGATACTGTAGGTGCCGTAGCTGGCGCGCGCATCGGGCTCATAGAAGGTATAGACGGCCGAGAGCCCGTCGTTCAGCACGTCGACGATGGACACGATGCGCAGGCGTCCCGGCGCGCCGTCCAAGCCTGGCTCGCGAAACTCCACCAGCCGCGAGTTGACGTTGCTCTGCAGCAGGAACTGGGTGTACTGGTCCACGCTGTCGTGGTCCATGCCGCCGCCGGTGTGGCGGCCGGACTGGTAGCGCAGGTAGAGCTGGTAGTGCTCGGGCACGTAGCCCAGCTTGAGCACGCGCACCTGCAGCCGCGCGTGCTGCTTGCGGGCGCGCCGCTGGCTGCGGTCGGGCCGGAAGTGCCTGGCCAGCACGCGCACCGGCACGCAGGCGCTGCAGCCCTCGCAATAGGGCCGGTAGGTGAACATGCCGCTGCGCCGGAAGCCGTTCAGCACCAGGTCGGAATAGGTGTCGCTGTTGATCAGGTGGCTGGGCGTGGCCACCTGCGAGCGCGCCGACCGCTCGGGCAGGTAGCTGCACGGGTAGGGCGCGGTGGCGTAGAACTGCAGAGCCTGGAGCGGAAGATCCTTGAGGTGCGTCACCGGTCGGTCGGGCTGGGAGGCATCAATGCGTTCCAGTATACGGGCTCGAATCGCCACGCTGGCGCGGGCTGCGGCAGCAGCGACTGCACGGCGGCGGCGAAGTCGGCGCGGGGCATCTCGGCGGCGCCCATGAAGGCCAGGTGCGGCGTGTTCTGCTGGCAGTCGATCAGCGGCAGGCCCTGCCGGCGGCACAGCGCCACCAGCGCCGCCAGCGCGATCTTGGAGCCGTCGCTGACTTCGGTGAACATGGATTCGCCGAACACCGCGCGCCCGATGGACACGCCATACAGGCCGGCGCGCAGCCGGCCGCCGATCCAGGTCTCGACGCTGTAGGCATGGCCGGCGCGGTGCAGCTGCGCGTAGGCGCTGCGCATCTCGGGCCCGATCCAGGTGCCCGACTGGCCCGGCCGCCAGGCACGGGCGCAGGCGTCGATGACGGCGTCGAACGCGGTGTTGACGCGGATTTCGCAGGCCGGGTCGGCGCGAAAGCGCCGGATCGCCTGCCGCAGCGAGCGGTGCAGGCGAAACTGCGCCACCTGCAGCACCATGCGCGGGTCGGGGCTCCACCACAGCAGCGGCTCGCCCTCGCTGAACCAGGGAAAGATGGTGGCCGAGTACGCCGCCACCAGGGTGGGCACGTCCAGCACGCCGCCGGCGGCGATCAGGCCCGGCGCGGGCGAGTGCTCGGGCCAGGCTTGCGAGAGCGGCGGAAACGGATCGCCCGGCTGCAGCAGCGCCAGCGGCGGCCGTGGGTGGGTCATGGCGCTCGTGGACGATTCAGGCAATGTCGACGTCGTGCACGCCGTATTGCCCGCGCCGGTGGTCGGCGAAGAAGCACTTGAGCGTCTCGCGCACGGTGGAAAAGGCCAGTTCGTCCCAGGGCACCTGGTCTTCGGTGAACAGGCGCGCTTCCAGCGACTCCTGACCGGGATCGAAGCGGTCGCTGAGCAGCCGCGCCAGGTAGAACACGTGCACCTGGCCGACGCGGGGAATGCTCATGGCGCTGAAGAAGGCACCCATCTCCACCTGCGCGCCGGCTTCCTCGGCGGTTTCGCGCGCCGCGCCCTGCACCATCGTCTCGCCCATTTCCATGAAGCCGGCGGGCAGCGTCCAGCGGCCGTAGCGCGGCTCGATGGCGCGCTTGCACAGCAGCACCCGGTCGCCGAGGTAGGGCACGGTGCCCACCACCAGCAGCGGGTTGACGTAGTGGATGGTGCCGCAGGCCGGGCACACGGCGCGCTCGCGCGTGTCGCCGTCGTCGGGCACGCGGTAGTCGACGGAGGTGCCGCAGTCGCGGCAGTGCTTGATGGGAGGGCGGTGCATCGCCGGGCAGTGTAGCCCGGGCGTGCAGGCGGCGAGCCGGTGCGTGGCGGGCACATTTTTCACGCCTTGCCGGTGCCGCCCTGTGCCCTGACCGGGTGATGCGGCGGTGTCCTACAGCCGGGCCGGGGCCGGCCTCGTTAAATCCCTAGCCGTGGCCGGGAATCGGGGGCTCGCTCCGCATCTTGCAAGCCGCAGCCTGGTCGGCGCCGCCGTCGTGCCGCGCCGCCCTCTAGAAAGGAAGCCAACATGAAAAGCATCGTCACCTCGGGCCGCGACCTGATCCTCGCAGGCACCGCCGCCGCCGTCCTGATGGCCGGCTGCGCCAACATGACCGAAACCCAGCGCAACACCGCCGTCGGCGCCGGCGTGGGGGCTGCTGCCGGCGGCCTGATCGGCGACGGCAAGGGCGCTGCCATCGGCGCCGGCGTGGGCGCGCTGGGCGGCTACGTGTGGTCCAAGTACATGGACAACAAGCGCCAGCAGATGCAGGCCGCCACCGCCGGCACCGGCGTGCAGGTCACGCAGACGCCGGACAACCAGCTCAAGCTGCACATTCCCAACGACATCTCGTTCGCCACCGGCCGTGCCGACATCGAGCCGCGCCTGCGCCCGATCCTGGACCAGTTCGCCCAGGGCCTGGGCCAGCAGCCGAACACCGAGGTGTTCATCGTCGGCCATGCCGATTCCACCGGCACCGACGCCATCAACAACCCGCTGTCGGTGGCGCGCGCCAACAGCGTGCGCGACTACCTGGTGACGCGCGGCGCCGATTCGCGCATCATCCGCACCGACGGCCGCGGCTCGCGCGAGCCGGTGGCCAGCAACGCCACCGAGGCCGGCCGCGCGCAGAACCGCCGCGTGGAGATCTTCCTGGCCGAGCGCGCCAACGTGGCCGCCGCGCCGGCGCCGGCACCCGCGCCGCAGCAACCGACCTACAACACGCCGGTCGGCCAGCCGCGCTGATCGCCCCGGCCTGAACCGCGCCCGCGCGGCGCGCTGCATCCCCGGCAAGGGCTGCAGCGCGCCGCGTTTTTTGTGCCCATGGTCTCGGG
>JAEXBL010000287.1 GCA_023394015.1 Pseudomonadota bacterium
GACCGGCCCCAGCACCAGCGCCCAGGCCGCGTCGGCACCGGCGGCGGTGCCGCGCCAGATCGCCCAGCCCAGCGCCACCTGCAGCAGCGCCGCGCCCGCGTACTGCACGAAGCGGCTCACGGCCAGCGCGCGCCAGGCCTCGGCGCGGTTGACCCACATCATCAGCAGTTGCAGCAGGCCCGTGGCGGCCACCGCCAGCGGCAGCGCCCAGGCCACCGGCAGGCGCCCCGCCACGTGCAGCGCCGCCGCCAGCGGCACGCTCAAGGACACCACCACGGCCCAGATGCGCAGCGCCAGCGCCAGCAGTGCGGCGGCCTCCCGTTCGTCGCGCGCCAGCGGCAAGGCATATTCGTAGCGCGCGCAGGCCACCACGGCCACGGCGGCGGCGATGGTGGCAAAGGCGGTGAACAGGCCGAACGCCTCGGGGCTGAACAGCCGCGCCAAGAGCGGCCCCAGCAGCAGCGGCACCGCTTGCGCCAGCGCGCCGCCGCTCAGGAGGGTGAAGGTGGCGCGCAGCATGGGGGTGGAGGGAAAGCGCTGGGTGGCAAGCGGCGTGGAGACGGCGGCTTGGTGCAGTCCGGTGCGGCCCCGCCACGCCCGCCAGCGCTGGCGCCCGGCGAGCCGCCTAAAATTGCTCTTTTCGCGTGAGCACGGCGATTATCCGCGACGGGGCTCGCAGCGCGTTTCATCTTATTTCCCCCTTTCTTCGCACCGTGACCCAGACCCCGCCCACCGACGACCTGCCCCAAGACGAAAACAAGCTGATCGCCGAGCGACGCGACAAGCTGAAAGCCCTTCGCGACGGCGGCGGCGTGGCCTTTCCCAACGACTTCAAACCCAAGGACCGCGCCGCGCAGCTCCACCAGGCGCACGGCGCGACCGAAAAAGAAGCGCTGGCGGCCGCCGCGCCGGTGCCCGCCAGCGTGGCCGGCCGCATGATGCTGAAAAGGGTGATGGGCAAGGCCAGCTTTGCCACGCTGCAGGACGCCACCGGCCGCATCCAGATCTACATCGCCAAGGGCGACGTGGGCGAAGACATCTACAACGCCTTCAAGCACTGGGACCTGGGCGACATCGTGGCCGCCGAGGGCCACTTGTTCAAGACCAAGACCGGCGAGCTGTCGATCCACGCCACGCGCATCCGCCTGCTCACCAAGAGCCTGCGCCCGCTGCCCGACAAGTTCCACGGCATGCAGGACCAGGAGCTGAAGTACCGCCAGCGTTACGTCGACCTGATCATGGACGAGGCCGCGCGCACCCGCTTTGCCGCCCGCAGCAAGACGCTGGCGGCCATGCGCGGCTTCATGACCGGGCACGGCTTCATGGAAGTCGAAACGCCCATGCTGCACCCCATTCCGGGTGGCGCCAACGCCAAGCCGTTCGTGACGCACCACAACGCGCTCGACCAGCAGATGTACCTGCGCATCGCGCCCGAGCTGTACCTCAAGCGCCTGATCGTCGGCGGCTTCGAGCGCGTGTTCGAGATCAACCGCAGCTTTCGCAACGAAGGCATCAGCGTGCGGCACAACCCCGAGTTCACCATGATGGAGTTCTATGCCGCCTACTGGAACTACCAGGACCTGATGGACTTCACCGAGGCGCTGCTGCGCGACACCGCCCAGCAGGCCGTGGGCACGCTGCAACTCAGCTACCAGGGCCGCGCGGTCGACCTGAGCCAGCCCTTTGCGCGCATGACCATCCGCGAGGCCCTGCACGCCCACACCGACATCGGCGCGCACGTGGACGACGCGGCCGAGCTGACCAGCCGCCTGAAGAAACTCGGCCTGAGCGAGGAAAAGGACCGCCTGAGCCAGCGCAGCCTGGCCAGCCTGCAGGTGATGTACTTCGAGGAAGAAGTCGAGCAGCACCTGTGGCAGCCCACCTTCATCATGGAGCACCCCACCGAGATCAGCCCGCTGGCGCGCGCCAACGACGCCCGGCCCGAGGTGACCGAGCGCTTCGAGCTCTACATCACCGGCCGCGAGATGGCCAACGGCTTCAGCGAACTGAACGACGCCGAGGACCAGGCCGCGCGCCTGCGCGCCCAGGTCGAGGCCAAGGACTCGGGCGACGACGAGGCGATGTTCTACGACGCCGACTTCGTGCGCGCCCTCGAATACGGCATGCCCCCCACCGGCGGCTGCGGCGTGGGCATCGACCGCTTCATGATGCTGCTGACCGACTCGCCCAGCATCCGCGACGTGATCCTGTTCCCGGCGCTGCGGCACGAGGCTTGAACGCGGGCCGCCACAAATACCCCCACATCAACAGTTCGAGCCATGTCTGCGGTGGACATCGACGGGGTTTTGCTGGAGTTGCACCACATCCCCGCTGCAAAAGCCGCGCCGCCAGGCAACGCAGTGCTGGTGTTTCTGCACGAGGGCCTGGGCTCGGTCGCCATGTGGCGCGACTGGCCGGCCAGCCTGTGCGCGGCCACGGGGCGCGCCGGCTGGGTGTATTCGCGCCAGGGCTATGGGCGATCCAGCCCGGTGGCCGACGTGCGCGGCACGCCGCGCCAGCATGCCGACGGCTCGCGCAGCGGACGGCTGCAGCCCGACTACATGCACCGCGAGGCGTTGCAGGTGCTGCCCAGGCTGCTGGCGCGGCTGGGCATTGAGCGGCCGGTGCTCGTCGGCCATTCGGACGGCGGCACCATCGCCCTGATCCACGCCGCGCAGCACCCGGTGACGGCCTGCGTGGTGATGGCGCCGCACGTGATGGTGGAAGACATCTCGGTGCAGTCCATCGCCGAGGCGCGCGGGGCCTACGAGGGGGCCGACCTGCGCGCGCGCCTGGCGCGCTACCACGACGACGTGGACGTGGCCTTCTGGCAATGGAACGACGTGTGGCTGAGCCCGGCCTTCCGCGATTTCGACATCCGCGGCGAGATCGGCGGCATCACCGCGCCGCTGCTGGCCATCCAAGGCGAAGACGACGCCTACGGCAGCATGGCGCAGATCGACGACGTGGCGCGCGCCGTGCCGCACGCGCGGCTGCTCAAGCTGCCCGACTGCGGCCATTCGCCGCACCGCGACCAACCGGCGCGGGTGAACGCGGTGATCGCGCGCTTTCTGGCCAATCTCTAGCCGCTTGGCGCCCCGTCAGGCGACGGCGGCGTAGCCCGCCAGCGCCGCCCGCTGGGCCATGGCCAGCCGGCCGATGGCGGGAAGCGCGGTCTGCGCCAGTTCGTCGCAAAAATCCGGCAGCTCGTCCAGCGGCAGCACCTCCATCAGGCGCGCTGTCACGCTGCCGGCGTATTCCGGCCCGGAGCGGTCGTGGATGAACACCAGGCTGGCGACCAGCCAGTGGCGCAGCTCCTCGGCGTTCTGCGCGCCATGCAGGGACACGGCCAGCATGGCGGCGTCGGCGTCACGCAGCATCTGCATCAGGCCGATCACGTACATCTTGCTGGCCGCCAATGAGCGGTTCGTTCGCGGCGCCGACCCGTCGACCGCCTGGCGGCTGGCGGGAAACGCCAGGGCATCGCCGTCGGCACCCGCATCGGCGCCCGACGGCGCGCGCCGCGCCAGATAGCCGTCGAACACCATGCGCGTGGCCATCTCCCGGATGTCGAAACCCAGCAAGCGGGCCAGCTCCTGCTTGTCGCGCCGGCCATCGGCCAGCACCAGCAGCTGGCGCTCGCGCGGCGACAGGGCGCGGCGCTCCAGCAGCGAGGCGCGCGCCTTGTCCGTCTTCACCAAAATCACTTCAATCTCCGGCACTGCAAGATCAACCGCACCAGAGCCTACTGATTTCGCATTAACACCTTGTGACAGATCACGCTGCCGGCCACCATCAACGTCGGTTGTCCGGCTGTAGCCGCGCCAGGTCCTCCGGCCCCAGCCAGCGCCACTGGCCGGGCGCCAGGTCGGGCGGCAGGGCCAGGCCGCCCACCTGCGAGCGGTGCAGCCCCTGCACGCGGTGGCCCCCCGCCGCCACCATGCGCTTGACCTGGTGGTACTTGCCCTCGGTGAGGGTCAGGCGAAGGTGGTGCGCTGCCACCGCCTCGGCGGCGGCAGCGGCCACCGGGCGCGGGTCGTCGTCCAGCACCACGCCGCTGCGCAGGCGTTCCAGCTGCCGCTCGTCGAGCGGGTGCTTGGTGCTCACCTCGTAGACCTTCGGCACCTGGTGGCGCGGCGAGTTCATGCGGTGGATGAAGGCCCCGTCGTCGGACAGCAGCAGCAGCCCGGTGGTGTCCTGGTCCAGCCGACCCACCGCCTGCACGCCCGCCACCTTGCCGGTGGCCGGTCGCTGGCGCAGCGGCATGGGCAGCAGCGTGTAGACGCTGGGCCAGGCGCCGGGCCGGTGCGAGCATTCGTAGCCGGCGGGCTTGTGCAGCATCAGGTAGGCGCGCGGGTGGTACACCCAGTCCTGCCCCTGCACGGAAAAGGTGAGCGGCGCCGCCGACAAGTCCAGCTCGGCCGCCGGGTCGGTGCAGGGGCGGCCCGCCACCGACACATGACCTTGCTCGATCAGCCCCGCGCACACGCGGCGCGTGCCGAAGCCCTGGGTGAAAAGCAATTCGCTCAAACGCATGCCGGCCTCGTTTTTCGTGTATTCCGCCGCGGGTATACAACACGACATGACTTATTTCGCGCTATGCGGCTCGGCATGGCTGCCAAGACCATCGAAGTCGCCATTGGTGGGCAACAATTGACCCAAATCATGGTGCTCTGTCCGGCACCTTCAAGGGGAGAAAAGTGAGCCTTATGACCAGTTCCACCGCCATTGTGGCCACCGTGGTGGGCGCGGTCGCTCTGGTGGCAGCCACGGTGGGCATGGTCATCTACCTCTCGCATGTCAACGCGGCATCGGCCCCGCCCCGCGGCAGGCGCCGCCTGCCCAGGCAATGGCCGATCAACCCCCGGCCACTGACCAACAGCCGCGAGCGCCATGTGTGGCACTGGCTGCGCACGGTGTTCCACGATCACCACATCATGGTCAAGCTGCCGCTGACCCGCTTCACCACGCCGCGCCAGCCCGTCGAGGCGCGCGACTGGTTCGATGTGCTGAGCGGCGCCTATTGCAGTTTCACGATCTGCGACGCGCAGGGCCAGGTGGTCGGCTGCGTGGACGTGCTGGGCCCGCAAGGCCTGTCGCGCGGCAACCGACAGCTCAAGCAGACGCTGCTGTCGCAGTGCGGCATTGGGTATTGGGTGCTGTCGGCCGAATCGCTGCCACCGGCCGACGCGCTGCGTGCCGAGTTTCTGGGCGTCTGGCCGCCCGATCTGCCGCCCTACCCCAACCAGGCGAACGAGCTGGAAACGGTGCGCCACCAGCTGCATGAAATGCTGGACCGCAACCGCCATCACCGCCACCAGCAAATACTGGGTGCCACTGGCGACGAGCCCTCCAACGGTGGCATCACGTCCTGGCAACAGGCCGATTCGTTCCTGGGTGCACTCGACAGCCGCGGTACCCCGCTGACCAAGTAGCCGGCAGGCCGGCCGCCATCGCCAAGCTCCCTCACGCCGCCAGGCGAATGAAGTGCTCGCGGTAGTGCAGCAGTTCGTCGATGGACTCGTGCACGTCGGCCAGCGCGGTGTGCAGCTGCTGCTTCTTGAAGGCGTCCACCAGCTCCGGCCGCCAGCGGCGCGCCAGCTCCTTCAGCGTGCTGACGTCGATGTTGCGGTAGTGAAAGAACGCCTCCAGCCGCGGCATGTACTTGACCAGAAAGCGCCGGTCCTGGCCGATGGTGTTGCCGCACATGGGCGAGCTGCCCTTGGGCACGTAGCGCGACAGAAAGTCCAGCAACTGGTCGGTGGCCTGTTCCTCGTTCAGGGTGGAGGCCTTCACCTTGGCCGTCAGGCCGCTGCGGCCGTGGGTGCCGGTGTTCCAGGCGTCCATGGCATCGAGCACGCTGTCGGGCTGGTGGATCACCAGCACCGGGCCTTCCACGCGCGTGGCCAGCAGCGGGTCGGTCACGATCACGGCGATCTCGATGATGCGTTCCTTCTCCGGGTCCAGCCCGGTCATCTCGCAGTCGAGCCAGATCAGGTTCTGCTCGGATTTGGCCAGCACGGGCGCGGCCTCGGGGGTGCTAACAGTCTCGGTCATGGCGCCGATTGTCCACGGCCCGGGCCGGCCTTCGCGACGGCCCGGGGCTTGCAGACGCGCGCCGCGCCCTAAACTTCAGGCTTGGCCGCTGCCCGGCACCCACCCGAACCGATGTTGACCCAAGACCTGTCCCCCGCCCTCGTCCTCACCCTGCTGTTCAGCGTGGCGCTGCTGGCCAACCTGATCGTCAAGTTCTGGCTGGCCTCGCGCCAGATCCGCACCGTGGCGCGCCACCGCGGCGCCGTGCCGGCCGAGTTCGCCGCCACCATCGGGCTGGCCGCCCACCAGCGCGCCGCCGACTACACCGTGGCCAAGCTGCGCTTCGGCCTGATCGAGCTGGCCCTGGCCGCCGCCGTGCTGCTGGGCTGGACGCTGCTGGGCGGGCTGGACTGGCTGAACGGCGCGCTGCTCGGCCTGCTGGGCCCGCGCCCGCTGCTGCAGCCGCTGGCGCTGCTGGTGGCCTTTGCCGCCATCAACGCGCTGATCGAGCTGCCGGTGTCGCTCTACCAGACCTTCGTCATCGAAGAGCGCTTTGGCTTCAACAAGATGAGCCTGGGCCTGTGGCTGGGCGACCTGCTCAAATCCACCCTGGTCAGCGTGCTCATCGGCGTGCCGCTGGCGGCGCTGGTGCTGTGGCTGATGCAGGCCACGGGCGCCTGGTGGTGGCTGTGGACCTGGGCGCTGTGGATGGGCTTCAGCCTGTTGATGCTGGTGATCTACCCCACGCTGATCGCCCCGCTGTTCAACAAGTTCCAGCCGCTGCAGGACGAATCGCTCACCGAGCGCGTGACGCAACTGATGGCGCGCTGCGGCTTTGCCGCCAAGGGCCTGTTCGTGATGGACGGCAGCCGCCGCAGCGCCCACGCCAACGCCTACTTCACCGGCTTTGGCGCGGCCAAGCGCGTGGTCTTCTTCGACACGCTGTTGCAGCAACTCACCCCGCCCGAGGTCGAGGCCGTGCTGGCGCACGAGCTGGGGCACTTCCGGCACAAGCACATCCTCAAGCGCATCGCCGGGCTGTTTGCCGCCAGCCTGGCCGGGCTGGCGCTGCTGGGCTGGCTGTCGCAGCAGGGCTGGTTCTACGCCGGCTTGGGGCTAACGCCCAACCTGCCGCCGCACATGGGCGGCGCCGTGCCCAACCACGCGCTGGCGCTGCTGCTGTTCATGCTGGCGGTCCCGCTGTTCACCTTCTTTTTGTCGCCGCTGATGGCGCAGCTGTCGCGCAAGCACGAGTTCGAGGCCGACGCCTACGCCGCAGCCCAAGCCAGCGCGCAGGACCTGAGCAACGCACTGGTCAAGCTCTACAAGGACAATGCCAGCACGCTCACGCCCGATCCGCTGTACGTGCGCTTCTACTACTCGCACCCTCCCGCCAGCGAGCGCATCGCCCGCATGGGCGCACGCGTGCAGCCGGCCTGAACAGCGCCCGCATGAATGCCATGCCCAAACAGCCCCCAGCGCCCGCGCACCGGGCGCTGGCAGCCATTGAACTGGAAGCTTCGCTGCGCGGCCTGCCCGGCTGGAAGATGACGACCGCCGGCGGCGCACCGGCCATCGACAAGCGCTGGCGCCTGCCCGACTTCGCCCAAGCCATGGCGCTGGCCCAAGCCATCGCCGAACTGGCCGAGCGGTTGAACCACCACCCCGACCTGCACGGCGGCCATGGCCGTTGGGGCGTGCGCTGGACCACGCACGACGCCGGCGGCGTGACCGCGCTCGACCTTCAGGCGGCGCGCGACACCGACGCCCTGGCCGCGCATCTGGGCGCCGACATAGGCACCCAGACCGACAACCCCAAGCCACGCCCATGAGCCGCCCCCGCCGCGCGGCCGCCCCGCCCGCCGCCCGCCTGCGCGCCCGCCGGGTCGGCGGCGCGCCCGG